>JBBQII010000678.1:0-2642 GCA_038324795.1 Gemmatales bacterium | reverse complement strand
CAACTATGCCTCTGTGCTGGCCGGGGGCCACATCAACGGCGGCCTCAGCGATTCCGTCGCCGGCCGCTTCTCGTTCCAGTACCGCGCGCACGACGGTTACGCGACGGACATCCTGCACAACCGCGAAGTCGAGGACCTCGACTCGGTGCAGGCGCGTGCCCAACTGCTCTTCAAACCCGACGGTTCGGCATGGTCCGGCCGCTTCGCGATGGACTACAACAAGGACTCCACCAACGGCATCAACGTGGTCGCGGTCGACGGCGGCACGACGAACTGCGAGAGCACCTACCTGCGCTCGAACTGCACGCGGCCCTGGAGCAACTTGCGTCGGTTCCTCGGCATCACCGACCCACGCCAGAACGTTGCGCAGAGCATCCAGTATGCCGGGCAGCCGCGCATCCAGCAGTTCATGGAGCGGGACGCGATCGGCGCGGTCCTCGACATCCAGTTCGAGGGCAGCGGCTTCACTTTCAACTCGCTGACGGGCTATCGCAACGGCAGCGGCGAGCAGGTGTACGACCAGACCGGCGCCGGTCCCGAGGCGCTGAACTGGGACCTGACCCGCTGGGCCGCCTACCGCACGTTCGTCTCCTCGACGATTCCGGCCGGCAACGGCTCCAACGGTTTGTTCCTGTTCGCGCAGCCGGTCGGTGAAAAGGCCGAAACCGAGCAGATCAGCCAGGAGTTCCGGCTCACATCCAACAACAAGGACAGCCGCATCGACTGGATCGCCGGGCTGTACTACCAGAAGGACGCAATCGACAAGACCGATCGCTTCATCGGCGAAAATTTCCTCGGCTCGCAGATTCCGGGCGGTAACAATCCGCTCTCGACTCTCAGCGGTGAGAACCGCTGGGTCAACGAGGGCAGGAACGAGAACTACGCCGGCTTCGGCCAGATCGGCTTCAAGTTCAACGATACCCTGAAGCTCAGCGTCGGCGCCCGTTACACGTCGGACGAGAAGAAAGGCAACGTCAGTGGCCTCGTGGTCGCCACTGGTGATCGCTTCAGCCCGAACGATCCGCGTCCGAACGTCACGATCGAGGGCCTGTGCCGTCGCCCCGATGGCAGCGCCGTTTCGCCGACTCCGGCGACCTGCGTCGCCCCCAACCGGTGGATCTTCTCTGCCGGCACTGGATTCTCGACGCCCTATGTCGAGAAGTGGAGCGAGACCACGCCGCAGGCCACCCTCGAATGGACGCAGAGCGAAGCGCTCTTCATGTATGCGACCGTGGCGCGCGGCTTCAAGGGCGGCGGCTTCGACGACACGCCGGCCAACATCCCGCAGGCCATCACTCCGTTCGATCCGGAAACGGTGACGAACTACGAGATCGGCTTCAAGGCGAACCTGCTCGATCGGCGGATCCGCCTCAACGCCGACATCTTCCTGATGGACTACAAGAACCTGCAGGTGACGCAGACCAATGCGGCCTGCCTCTGCAACCTGACCGACAACGCCGCGAGCGCCGACATCAAGGGCGTCGAGGCGGAGTTCGAGTTCGCCGCCACCGACAACCTGCGCCTCACCCTGGCCGGTTCGTACGTCGATGCGACCTACAAGGACTTCCTCGAGTCGGCGGTGATCCCGGGCACGACAACCCGCCTCGACAGCTCGGGCAATCGCCTGCAGCGCACCCCGGAGACCCAGGTCAGCGCTGGCGTCGATTGGACGACGGGCACGGGCAGCATGGCCGATGCGCTCAGGCTCAGCCTGAACTACAGCTGGCAGGGCGACCTGCTCTGGGCGACGGACAACATTGCGAGGGAAGGCTCCTATGGCCTGCTCGATGCCCGCATCGCACTGTCGCCGCAGGACGCGAACTGGACGGTCGCGCTGTTCGGCAAGAACGTCACCGATGAGCTTTACCGCGTGAACATCATCTCGTTCTTCGGTGAGGAGGTGTCGCAGTTCGGCGCGCCCCGCACCTACGGGCTGGATTTCAACTACAGGTTCTGACGGGCAAGGGGGCGGTGCGCATCGCGCGCGCCGCCCCGTTCGCCTGCAGGAGGTCGCGGCGTGGTCGATACCACCGGCATCTGCCGCTTCTGCCATGCCACCTGCGGCCTGAAGGTCACGATCGAGCACGGGCGCGTGACCGGGCTGATCGGTGACATCGACAATCCGGCCTACCATGGCTACAGCTGCGTCAAGGGACGCAACTTCCACCAGTTCCACTACGACCCGGCCCGCGTGCTGCATCCGTTGCAGCGTGACGCGAGCGGCGTGCTGCAGCCGGTGGCCCACCCGGTTGCGCTCGCAGGCATCGGCCGCGAACTGGCCCGGATCCTGGCCGCGCACGGGCCGCGCGCCGTCGCGATGTACTCCGGCACCTTCAGCCATTTCTGTCCCGCCGGGGTGATGCTGCGCGAGGCGTTCATGGACGCGATCGGTTCACCGATGCGCTTCAGCAATGCCACGATCGACCAGCCGGGCAAGCCGATCGCGATGGCGCTGCACGGCAAGTGGGGCGCCGGTCCGCAGTCTTTCGCCGAATCCGACGTCTGCATGCTCGTTGGCGCGAATACGCTGGTGTCGATGTGGGGCGGCATCCCCGCCTTCAATCCCGCGAAGCGGCTGCACGAGGCGCACCAGCGCGGCCTGAAGCTGATCGTGATCGATCCGCGCCGTACCGAGACCGCGC
>JBBQII010000677.1:0-2648 GCA_038324795.1 Gemmatales bacterium | reverse complement strand
ATGAACTGGTCGAGAAAGTCGGCTCACTGGAAGTACACGACCGGCCCGACATCATCCTGGCGGAACCCGTCGGAAGCTGTACCGATCTGGTCGCGACGGTCATTCAACCGCTGAAGGATCTGTACCGAACGCGGTTCAGCGTCGCCCCGTACGCAGTCATGTTCAAGCCCAGCCATGGGCTGAAGATTCTGCGGAATGAATCATGCGGTTTCTCGCCCAAGGCGGCCTACATCTTCCGCAAGCAACTTGAGGAAGCGGACGCGATTGTCATCAACCGCGTCGACCAGATTGCACCGGACGACCTGACGGAACTCCAAGAGTTGATCGAGGCCGGCTATCCCGGCACGCCGGTTCTGGCAGTTTCCGCGAAGACGGGGCAGGGGTTCGATGCCCTGACCGCATTGCTCGACCTCGACGGCGCCTTCGGCCGAAAGATCCTCGACATCGACTACGACATCTATGCCGAAGGCGAAGCAGAACTCGGCTGGCTCAACAGCAGCGTGCATGTCGAAAGCAGCATCCCCTTCGATCTGGACGATTTGATCCGAGACGTGATGAAGCGCCTGCACAGGCAACTGGCAAAGACCGATGGCGAAGTGGCTCACCTGAAAGTCATCGGCCTGGAGGAGGGCGGTGCCTTCGCCGTGGCAAACCTCGTCAGCAGCAGCGATGAACCGGTCCTGTCGCTGGCATCCGGAACACTGCTGACCGAGGCCGATCTGATCGTCAACGCGCGCGTGGCCCTCGATCCGGATGTACTGCAGCAGATCGCGCATGATGCCGTCACAAAAGCATGCGAGGCACGCGGCATCGACCCGGAGTTTCGACAATCGCAATCGCTGCGCCCGGGTCGGCCGACGCCGACGCATCGTTACAAGGCGGAGAAGAACTGAACCACGACAAGGACGAAAGTCACGAAACAAGAAAAGCGGGGAGCATGCCTTGCTTCGTGCGTTTCGTCCTTTTCGTGGTTGAGTTCTGATGCTCTGCAGCGACGTCGATAGCTGCATCGGAATGGCTGATTCTGACGCCGGAACTCTATCTGGATGGCAGCATCAAGATGGTGGCCGAGGGACAGTAAAAAGTAGCTGGCGGGCCGTTGCCGGCCGACATGTCTGCCATGATCTGGAAGGTGTCGCGCAAACCCGCGGAGATCGCCAATGGGCTGAAACTCGAAAAGCTGGGCGAAGCGGCCTTTGCCGCGCCGACGCCCTGATGGTACAACGTACACCAGTCAATTGCTGATCGCTGAGACGGAAAACCCCTGGAGTATTCGATGATGCGTTTCCTTTCGATGGGTGTCGCGGTGTTGCTGCTGGCTGGCGAGTCGGCCTTCGCCCAGGAGGAAGTCACCAACCCGCTGTACCCGCTGAAGGTCGGCTCGAAGTGGACCTACAAGGTACCAGGCGGGCAGGTCGAAGTGATCTGCACGAAGAAAGAAAAGATCGGCGATGTGGAAACCTATCGCCTCGAAACGCAGTCGCAGGGCAAAGTCTCCGCCTCCGAGAACGTGTTCGTAACCGACAAGGGTGTATTCCGCGCCGCGGTCAACGGCCTGAAGCCTGAGTCGCCGATCATGTTTCTGAACAATCCCGCGACCAAAGGTACGAACTGGCCGGTGAAGACGAAGGTCCAGGGGCAGGACGTGGAAGGCACCTTTACCGTCAAGGAAGAAGACGTGACGGTGCCGAAGGGCAAGTTTACCGGCGCCACGCTGGTCGATGGTTCGAACTTCAAGATCGCGTCGCTGGACACGTCGGTGAAGGCATGGTTTGTCAAGGACATCGGCATCGTCAAGCTCGAGTTCAAGCTCGGCGGGCAGGACGCCGTGTACGAACTGGAAAACTACGAGCCGGGCAAGTAGGTTACGTAGAGGAGTGCCTAAAGAGCCGCGTGCGAAGTAAGCGACTGTTGATGGCTGCTTACTTCGCCAGCGTGCCCGCAAGTGCAATTTAACCGGGACTTGATGCGGTACGGGCGAACGTCTCGGTCAATTTCGTGGTGAAGCTCAGCTACGCCAGCCCCGCCATTCTTGTCAGTGTGAAGAAGTGAGCCGACCCGCCTTCAACGAACGCCTGGCTGAACTGGTACGCACACGCGGCAACCCGCTGTGCGTGGGGATCGACCCGCGTTGGGAATTGCTGCCGGCCGCTATCCGCGGCCGACACGACAACACCGGGGAGGGGCACGCACATGCGTTTACCGAGTTTGGCCTGCATGTGCTCGATCTCGTCGGCCATCTGGTGCCGGTGATCAAACCTCAAAGTGCGTTTTTCGAGGCCTGTGGACCGGCGGGGTTCACCGCGCAGGCCGCGATCCTGAAGCGGGCGGCCGAAGTCGGAGCGCTGACGATTCTCGACTCGAAGCGCGGCGACATCGCTTCCACGGCCACTGCGTACGCGCAGGCGTCGTTCGCGGTTTGGGGAGCCGACTCGGTGACCGTGAATCCTTATCTGGGGCAGGACGCCGTCGAGCCGTTCATCGCAGCCGCGCGGGAAGTGCGGGGCGGATTGTTCGTGCTGGTGCGCACCAGCAATCCGGGCTCGGGACTGTTCCAAAATCTGATCTGCGATGGCCGACCCTTGTACCAGCATGTCGCTGGCGCGGTGAATGACTGGAATCGCGGGCTCGGCGATGTCGGGGCCGTC
>JBBQII010000676.1:0-2654 GCA_038324795.1 Gemmatales bacterium | reverse complement strand
GGCGCAGCGCGTGATGGCGGGCGTTGATGCGACGATTGGCCCCATCTTCACGCATGGTGCCGTCGAGAAGGTGACACGTGCCTACCGCGACAGCGACGTGAATCTGCCGCCGACGACGCCGGTCAGCGATCAGCCGCGCGGCACATCCTGGGCGGGGGCGCTGATCGTCGCACCGCCCTCGGCCGACGGCACGTCGTGGGCTCGCAAGTTTCAGCCGCTGTCGACGGCGATGGCCTCCGGCTGGATGCGGGTGCGCGGCCAGCGTCGCCGGCGGTCGGTTGATCGCGGCTTCGTGCTGTCCGATCATGCCGATTGGCCGGGCCTGCTGCGGGCGATCGATGCGACCGGGGCCCAGCGAGTGCTGGTCACGCATGGCTTCTCAGCCGTGCTCGCACGGCATTTAACTGAACAGGGATTGCAGGCGGAGACGCTGGCGACGCGCTACGAGGGAGAAATCGACGAACCCTCCGATGCGGAGGTCGTCCCTGCATGAACGCGTTCGCTGACCTGTTCCGCAAGCTGGACGAAACAACGCGCACGAACGAAAAGGTCGAGGCGCTGGTCGGTTACTTCGCGCATGCCACGCCGGCGGATGCCGCATGGGCGATCTACTTTCTGTCGGGAAGGAAGCCCCGACAGGCGGTCAACACCGCGAAACTGTGAACGTGGGCACGCGAGGCGGCGGGCGTTTCCGAATGGTTGTTCGATGAAAGCTATGATGCCGTCGGCGACCTGGCGGAGACGGTGGCACTGCTGCTTCCCGATCCCGTGCCTGCCGAAACGCATCAACCGATGCAGTTGCATGAATGGATCGAGCAGCGGGTACTGACGCTTCGCAATGCGGATGATCCGACGCAGAAAGCGACGGTGCAGGCCGCATGGCGGGAACTGGATGCCCGGGGGCGCTTCGTCTGGAACAAGTTGATCACCGGCGGCTTCCGCGTGGGTGTCTCGCAACTGCTGGTGACGCGGGCGATCGCGCAGGTGGCGGGGCTGTCGAAGGAAACGATCGCCCATCGCCTGATGGGCGACTGGCAGCCGACGGCCGCGTTTGCCACAGCGCTGGTGGCTGCGGACGCGGGCGATGCGGACAGCAGCCGGCCATACCCGTTCTTCCTTGCGCATCCGCTTGAGGCCGCCCCGGCCGCATTGGGCGATCCGGCCGACTGGCAGGCGGAATGGAAATGGGACGGTATCCGCGCCCAACTGATTCGCCGCGGCGGGCAGTCGTACCTCTGGTCGCGTGGCGAGGAACTGGTGACGGAACGCTACCCCGAACTTCGCGCGCTCGGCGAACTGCTTCCCGATGGCTGCGCGATCGATGGCGAACTGCTGCCGTGCAAGGAAGGTATCGTACTGCCCTTCGCCCAACTGCAGAAACGCATCGGCCGCAAGACGCTGGGAAAGAAGCTGCTCGACGAGATTCCCGTGGTGCTGACGGCCTATGATCTGTTGGAGTTCAACGGGCGCGACATCCGCGAGTTGCCGTTGCGCGATCGACGAACATACCTGGAGCAACTGGCGGCAACGGTGGGCGACCCGCGGCTGCGACTGTCGCCGATCGTACCGTTCGATTCGTGGGAAGCGCTGGCGGCCGAGCGCGGGCACAGTCGTTCGCGCGGCGTGGAAGGGCTGATGCTCAAGCGGCGTGAGTCGCCGTATCGGGTGGGCCGGGTGACGGGCGACTGGTGGAAATGGAAGATCGAGCCGTACACCGTCGATGCCGTGCTGATCTATGCGCAGAAGGGGCACGGCAAACGGGCCAATCTGTTCACCGACTACACCTTCGGCGTCTGGCATGGGGCGGCGCTGGTGCCGATCGCCAAGGCGTACAGCGGGTTGACCGATGCCGAGATCCGCGAAGTCGATGCGTTCGTGCGCGCCAATACGACCGAGAAGTTCGGCCCCGTGCGAACGGTGAAGCCCGAACTGGTCTTCGAACTCGGCTTCGAAGGAATCCAGGCCTCGCCCCGGCACAAGTCGGGCATCGCCGTGCGCTTCCCGCGCATGCTGCGCTGGCGGCAGGATAAACCCGCTGTCGAGGCGGATACGTTGGAACAGGTCAAACAACTGTTGAACCACTCCGTATAGCGTGCATCCCGACGCGATGCACGACACCCCATGAACCCCCGGCTCATCGACTGGTTCGGCACGCAGAACTGGCAATCGTTCCCGTTTCAACGGGACACATGGGCCGCCTACGCGCACGGCGAGAGCGGGTTGATTCATTCGTCCACGGGAACCGGCAAGACTTATGCCGCGTTCTTCGGCCCAGTACAGGAAGCCCTTGATGCAAACGACATCGGCAGCGACGGCCTGCGCGTTCTGTGGCTGACACCGCTGCGGGCGCTCTCGGCCGACACCGCGCGTTCTCTCGAAGCCCCGCTGAAACCGCTGGGCCTGAAGTGGGATATTGGCCTGCGCACTGGCGACACGAAAGCCGCGGCCCGCGCGAAGCAGAAGATCAAGCTGCCCAGCGTTCTTGTCACCACGCCCGAAAGTCTGTCGCTGTTGCTGACGCATGAGGACACACGAACGAAGTTCGCGGGACTCAAGGCGATCGTCGTTGATGAATGGCACGAACTACTGTCCTCCAAACGCGGCGTGCTGGTTGAACTCGCACTCGCGCGATTGCGTTCATGGTGCCCGACCGT
>JBBQII010000675.1:0-2655 GCA_038324795.1 Gemmatales bacterium | reverse complement strand
GCCGTGCCGTGTGTTGAACTTCGACCGATCGATCATGAATCGCCATAACGCGCGACGGCGGAAGGAAGTCGGCCCCGCTGGCAATCGCTTCGCGCAGCAGCGCCTCATCAAAATGTTCACGAGTCACGGCCCGGCCTGCCGGAAGACGCAACGACGCATGCTTGCCGCGGTGCGACAACCTCACGGACTTCAACGGGACGGCGGACAGATCCTCCGGCAGCGCTTCGAGCCCGGCATGTTTTAGGGTTTCAAGCGCCAGCCCGCTCAGGCAACTGCCGCAAACCTTTGAGCGAGGGAACAACGACTTGTCGATCAACAACACGCGCCGACCACGCCGGGCCAGTTCCCGCGCGGCCATCGAACCGGCCGGACCCGCGCCGATGATCAACGCGTCCCAGGGGCGCTTGACCGCTTCATCAAGTACGATGGTCGGTGCCATTCATCGCTTCCAGCTTAACAGGAATCGGCAGGGCCAACGGCGAACGACGCTCGCCCCGTGCAGACCGGCACGCTCGGTGAGTGCGACTGCCTCAAGGGGAGTATAGGCGGCACGGACTGATCGCGGTCCGTCAATGTGGACAACGGGCGAGCGAGACAGTAGCCGAGTACCGATCGACGCGAGCAGGAAACCGGTTCGGCTGCGTGCCAGGTCGTTCACGATCAGCAGCCGGGCCGACGACTGCGCGACATGGCCAAACAGCGTCAGCGCTTCGGCATCTTCGAGATGATGCAGGAACAGCGAGCAGGTGACGACATCGACGCCATCGGGGATTCCGTCCCGCAGAACGTCACGCTGGATGAAGGTAAGACCTCCCTCACTGGCGGACTGATTTTGCGCATGCGTTACTGCCGTGGCGCTGATGTCACAGCCTGTGAAGCGGATCGGCAGATTGGCCCGAATCGCACGTTTCGCCAGCGCGATCGGCAGATCGCCCGCGCCGGTGGCGATGTCGAGAACGTGAATCGGTCGCGATTGAGAACGGGCGAACTCGGCGAGCGGCCGCCACACGATGCGGGCACTGCCGCTGAAGCGGTTGATGCGGGCAAGACCGCGCAACGCCCGCTGATGGACGGCCGGATCGATGTCCGGCCGATCCATCAGTTCGTCCTGGCGATCGCGATGTGCGAGCGATGACAACAACACTACTTCGGCTCGGCCTTCTTCAGTTTCTCGAACGATTCCTTGTCGAGGATCAGCCGCACCGGCTCGTTGCCGTAGCTGAACTCGATGCTCGTCTTGCCGTCCCAGGCAGTGGGAAATGCTTCGGCCTTCGGCTTCGGTGGAATCGGCAGCACTGGCGCCGGGGCGTTCGCCCAGACGACGGCACTGGCGGTCAACATGCTCGCGGTGGCGATCAGCAGCACCATTCCCGTGATCGAGCCTTTGCCATTGCGGCGCAGGATCCAGAAACCGCCAAAGCCCAGCGACAGCGACAGGGCCAGGCCCGCCATCAGGATGCTGTTGCGCGGCGTCGTCGGCGACGCTTCGACTTCGGTCTCCTGTGCATTTCCATCGCCGTTCTCGTTCGGCAGTTCGCTCTTCGGCCCCGGCCGTACGCGCGGCGGCAGAAACGCCACCTGCGGCAGCACCAAGCGCGGCGACTTCGCCTTCTCGTCCACTTCGATCTTCATGCCGACGCCCTCCTTCGCGGGAGGCAACGGCGGCAGCAGATCGGCCTTGGCCACGGGCGCAACGAGCAGAGCACAGCCGACGACTGTCAGTGCAATGGAACGACGCATCGCTAGCTCCTCGACGGGTGGGGAATGGCAGTTCCCCGGCATCGTAACGGGCGCACTGACAGGTGTCAATCAATCCGTGCCGAGGTTCGCGATGTGTGGATGGGTACTCAAGACAGCGTCCATCGCGCGGCGATGACCCGCCTGCAACCGGAAGTGCGTTTACAAAGTGCAAACGTGCCGGGGCGATCGCGGGAACCGGCATCGTGTCGTGGATGCGGACAACCGGCCCCGTCCCGCTCCCGCCAGTGCGCACTACGTTGATTGCAGACATGCACACGACCAGCATCAGCCCGAAATTCATCATCGTCTGCTGCCTTCGCGTCTGCGTATTGACATTCAGCGAACGCCAATCTGAATTGGATTGTTCCAGTTCCTCCTCTGCCTGCGCTTTGGCTTCCGCTTCCGCACGCGCCAGTCGCGCCTTCTCCCGATCAGCCGCTTCCTCGGCCCTAATCATTGCCAGGACCTCGGCATACTTCGGCACCGGCCGGCCTTCCTGCGCGTGCTGTTCGTTCAACTGCTTGCGCAGTTCGCGGAACCGCTCCCAGCGGGGCGGCGAATCGAGTTCCCAATCGCGTTCCCCCTTGTCGCCAAAGGGATCCCATGAAATCCGATGCGGGCAGTTCTTCAACAGCAATTCGCCGGCCTTCAGTTGGCCCTTCAGGTCCTTGCCGCGCAGCAGACCGCGCATCACGCGCAGCGCCTCGGCCCGCACTTCCAGTTGCCGACCGTGGCAGGCTTCATCGTAAAAATCCCGCCAGTGGGCGACATAGCGCGTCGGCCAGCCCTGCACCGTCGCGGCCGACCGCCGCACCTCCTTGCCGATCGTCGCCCAGGAACACCCCGCCGACCGCAACTCCGCCGCCTGCATCAGCAGTGCCTTCATGTTGTTTGCCATGGGACGAACCTCCGCCT
>JBBQII010000674.1:0-2657 GCA_038324795.1 Gemmatales bacterium | reverse complement strand
GGTCTGAACACGACTCAACGGGCATAGGGAACCTGCCAACACTTCCCGGGTGAATCGGCCGCGGATGCGTGCGGGCGCGCCCGCGACGCTAATGAAATCTGCCGACATTACAAAGGAGAAGTACGATCAAGTCCGGCCGGGGATGATACCGGCCTGCGGAAACGCGAAAGGGAATTCTGATGCGATATGCAATTCTGACACTGGCGGCCGGGCTAGTGCTCGCCGGCTCGACGTCGGCCCAGGCACCGATGCAGCAGCCGATCCCCGCGCAGCCGCAGGGGTATGGTTCCAATGCACAGTGGAACCCGGGGATGATTCAGCCGCAGACCCCGACGCCCCCCGATCCGTCGAAGCATCGGCACGGCTGGCTTCCGGCGTTCCGCAACCTGTTTGGCAAGAAGAGCACCAAATCCGGCGGTTGTGATGATTGCGCCAACGGTGGTGCCGGGTCGAACGGCCCGATTATGCCGGCCAGCACCGGTGCGTTCAAGCAGCACCACTTTACGTCGCCCCCGCCCGCGGCGAACAGCGGCACGCTGGTGTTCCCGAACCACCAGTTCGTCCGCAGCCCGCGTGATTTCTTCATGCAGGACTGAACCTCGGCTAGCGGGGGGCGTAAGCCCCCTGTTCGAGTCTGCCTGTCACCAGCGCACTTCGAAGCCGCCCGAACCCATGTAGATGCTCTGCTGAGTCGTGGTGAGTACGTTTACATCGAAGAAGATGTTTGCCGTATCTCGGTAAGCCAGCGTCATACCCAGGCCGGCCCAGATCGGGTTCTGGCCGGTGCGGGCACCCATGATCATGAACGGCGAATCGCCCGCGGCGAACTGCATCAACGCGTTGCCGTCATCGCCCTGCGTGTTGTGCAGCCAGCGTACCGAGCCTCGAGCGGAGACACCGTAGTCGTAGATGGTCGTGGCATAGTTGAACCGGCCGCCCAGCGTGGTCCACAGGGCATGGCTGTTCTGCTGGCCGACAACCAGGTTCGTGACGCCGTCGCCCGACTCGGTGAATGCGTTGTTTGTCAGTGCGCTATACTGCAGCCCGACCAGCGGTTGCAACAGCAGCGGGCCGGTGTTGAAGGCCCGGCCCAACTCGAGCGCTCCATTAAATCCGTTGCCGTCATAGGTGGCGTACGAATTGGCCTGTCTGATCGTCGTCGGATAGTCCGCGAACTGATAGATCCGGCGCGTGGTGTAACGGTTCAGGTTGTACCCGGCGAATCCCATCAGGTACCAGGGGCCAAAGGTCTGGCTGCCGGAGACGCCGAGGTCGTAGGCATCAATATAGCCTGATTCGGTCAGGCCCTGTGAGCTGGCCCGCACATGGTTGTAACCACCGTAGACGCCGACACGCGTGGTCTCGCCCAGCCAGCGATCGCCGCCGAAGAGCAAGCCACCGGAAGTGGTGTCGATTCCACCCATCGGGAAGTTGTTGCTGGTGGAGCCCACACCAATGCGCATCTTGTACCAGGCGTTCCAACCGCACGAGTAAATGTTCTCCGGATCTTCGGGGTCGCCGCAGTTGGCTGGCCGTTCCAGCGTGCCGTTCAACTGATCGAGCAGCATCTGCCCCGTGTAGAGCGAGTTGGTGCGGCCGTAGGCGAGCAGGCTTGGATGGAGCGCGCCGGAGAGCGCATCCAGTGCAATGCGCAACTGATTCTCGGTCTGCAGAATGATCGCGTTGTACACGTTCTGCAATGCGGGCACCTGGCTGTTGAACAGCACATTGCCGACCGACTGCTGGTTGAAGGTACGCGGGGCGGCGAGCACTTCGTCGCGGAGCAGGGCTGTGACAAACACCAGTGAGTTCGGGAACGCGAGGACCCGACCGGGTCGGCCCAGGTTCGCGTTGGTCGTCGTGTTGTCGTAGGTGCCGAAGACGCCGCCATCGGCTGTCAAGATGGTGAAGCGCTGGCCGCCGACGTAGATACCCGGGTAGGCATTAATGTCGACCGTGCCGCCAAGGATGTTGGCAGCGCCGGTCACGCGGATCGTGTCGGTCGACATGTCCGAAGCGATGTTGGCGGTGTAGGTCGAGCCGGCGGTCTGAATATAGGCACCATTGACGGTCAGGGTGCCGAAGTTGCCGCGAGGATCACCGGGCGAGATTGTCCCGTCGACCAGCGTGTTACCCATGCTGCCGGTTCCGCTTAATGTCCCGTTCGACTGGACATTCATGTTGGACACGAGCGATCCCAGCAAGGCGAGTTCGCCGTTTCGAACCTGGGTGAGTCCGGTGAAGGTGCTGGCGCCCGTGAGCGACAGGTAGCCCGGCCCGAATTTGACAAAAGTCCCGGCCCCCGCGATATCATCGCCAACGGTGGCGCGGTTGCCCGCGTTGACGTTGTAGTTGACAACCACGTTGTCCATGTACAGCGCGCCACCGAGAGCGCCGCCGTCACTGCCGGCAGTCAGGCCGTTGCCGCCCCGACCGCCACTGACGCTGTTACCTGTCGGCAGGCCGCCGTCACTGATGATCAGATTGCCGCCCTGACGCACATAAACTGCCCCGCCGAGGCCGAAGCCGCCATCGCCGCCGTTGCCGCCAGTGATGCCGCCGGGAAAATTGGTACTTACGGACCCGCCGCCGTTACCCGCCCCGAAGCCGCCGGTGCCGCCCGCTGCGCCACCGGAACCGCCGCCGCCGCCGCCGCC
>JBBQII010000673.1:0-2661 GCA_038324795.1 Gemmatales bacterium | reverse complement strand
TGGCCTGTGAATGCACCGACAACCGCACCTGCGGAGTACAGGTTTTCCGTATGGACGTATCTGAAACAGACCCCTCAAGGGCGTCAACTTCTGGAAATGATCAGATTGCTTTTTCAAACTGCCGAGCAGTATATGTAGCTTAACCCTGTGCCCGATCGGCACAATCAGCGTTTCGTCAACCCGCCTTCTCTGCCTTTATTCCTATGCGCATCCTCCTCGTCACCCACTACTACCCGTCGCACCGGGGCGGCATCGAGATTGTGGCGGGGCAGTTGTCCTCGCGCTGGGCCGCGGCGGGAATGCGTGTGCGCTGGGCGGCGAGCGGCGTGACCCCGGCCGACGGGCCGGGCGCGGTGCCGATGCGGACCTGGAACATCACCGAGCGGCGGCTCGGGTTTCCGTACCCGCTGTGGTCGCCGGGCAGCCTGTTGCAGATGCGCGGGCTGGTCGACGAATGCGACATCGTGCATCTGCACGACAGCCTTTACATGGGCAACGCCCTGGCCAGCCGTTTCGCACGCCACGCGGGAAAGCCGGTCGTCGTCACGCAGCATATCGGCGAGGTGCCGTACCGCAATCCCGTGTTGCGCACGCTGCTGAAGACGGCCAATCGCACGATTGGCCGGCGCGTGCTCGGCACCTGTGAACAGGCCGTGTTCATCAGTCCGCGGGTGCGCGACTACTTCACGCGGTTCGTGCGGTTCCGTCGGCCGCCGGCATACATCCCCAACGGCGTCGATCTGCGTGTCTTCCATCCCGTGCACGATGTGGAGCAGAACAAGCGACCGACGCTCTTGTTCGTCGGCCGCTTCGTCGAGAAGAAGGGCCTGCCGCTCATCCGCGACATTGCCCGGCTACGGCCCGATTGGGATGTGCGTCTCGCCGGTTGGGGCCCGCTTGATCCCGCCACTTGGAAGCTGCCGAATGTTGCTTGTCTCGGACCACTCATGGCGACGTCGCTGGCGGCGGAGTATCGGAGTGCCGACCTTCTGCTGCTGCCATCTGTGGGCGAAGGGTTCCCGCTGGTGATTCAGGAAGCGGCCGCGTGCGGACTGCCGTCGCTGGTGTCGAGCGCGACACGTGTCGGCCACGAGGAGACGGCCGGCTTTGTCAGCACCGCGGAACCGGGCGTCGAGCCGTTGCTTGCGGAATTGGACCGACTGCTGAGCGATCGCGAAGATCTGCGTCTGCGGGGCCGTCTGGCCGCGGCACATGCGGCGTCGCACTGGAACTGGGACGTGATTGCCGATGAGTACCTGAATCTGTTCAAGGAAGCATTGTCGTGACGCGACTGGTCTATCTCCCCGGGATCGACGGTACCGGCCGGTTGCTGCACCGCCAGCCGCGCCTGTTGGCGGAATATGACGTCCGCTGCATCAGCTATCCGCAGCACGACGCGCAAACGTACGATTCACTCGCGGATATGGGCGAAGCGGCACTCGGCAGCGAAGGCGGCATCGTGCTGGCCGAGTCGTTCGGTGGAGCCGTGGCGCTGACACTCGCACTGCGCCGGCCCGATCTCGTCAGGCAATTGGTGCTGGTGAACACGTTCGCGCATTACCCGCGCGGGCCGTTGATCACGCTGCTGTCGTACGTCGGGCCGTACCTGCCGAAACGGGCCAGCCCCGCGTTCTCCCGCAAGCTTCGCGGCAAGGTGTTCTTCCCGCCCTGCACTCCGCAGGCCGAGCAGGATGAGTGGTGGGACCGCACCGGCGACGTACCGCTTTCCGCCTACGGCATCCGTTTGAAGCTGATCGCCGGGATCGACCTTCGCGAGCGGTTGCCGGACATCTCGGCCCCGACGACCGTCTTTGTTTCCCCCAACGATCATGTCGTTCCACCGCCGGCGGGACGGCTGTTGGCCAAGCGCATTCCCAACGCAACGCTCATCGAGAGGCCGGCGGGCCATGCGGCCATGATCTCGCCACTGGTCGATGTGGCGACGTGGCTTGAGCGTTGAACACCGATCAGGTTTTGATGGTCGCTACACGATTGTCCACCCCTCTGTAGATTAACCGACATGAAGAAAGGTGTGCCGATCTCGCCGGGCATTGCGATTGCCAGGGCATATCGCCTCGACGAGGCAGGCACCCGCCCGGCCAGCACGGGTCCCATGAAGGCCGAGGATGTCGGCACCGAGATCGCCCGCTTCACCGCTGCTTGCGATGCGGTCGCCATCGAACTCGACAGGATCATCACCCGCGTCGCCAGTGAAGTCGACGACAATGCCGCTTCCATTTTCCGTTCACACCGCGTCCTGCTGCGCGACCCGGCCCTGGCTTCCCGCGTCCGCAACGAGATCGAGATTCACCATGTCGATGCCGTCACGGCACTGAATCGGGCGCTCGAGGAATACACCTCACTTTTTGCCCGCATCTCGGATGAGTACCTGCGTGAACGGATGGCCGACATCCGCGATGTCATCGGCCGGGTCATCAACTGGCTGACGCTCGACGAAAGCTCGGCCCAGTTGAAGGGGCAGGAGCCGATCGTGCTGGTCGCCCTGGAGTTCCTGCCTTCGCAGGCGGCCATGTTTGACCGCCTGCCCGTGGCCGGCATCGTCACCGAGGCTGGCGGCAGCACCGGCCACGCGGCCATCCTCGCCCGGTCGATGGGCATCCCGGCGGTGTCGGGCATCAGGGGCCTGTTGCGCGAAGTCCA
>JBBQII010000672.1:0-2662 GCA_038324795.1 Gemmatales bacterium | reverse complement strand
CAGATCAGGCCGATCCTGCCGCAGCACGGATGCCCCGGCCGCAGCAATCCATTCGGTACACGGCAGCCCTGCCTTCGGACCCCAGAACGTGAAAAACGGGAACGACCCCAGTTCACGCTCCAACCGCGGCGACAACGTTTCCGGTGAACCGGTGATGCCGAAGACCTTGCTGCCATCAATGCCGTAGTACGGCTTCGGCGTCACGCTCAGCGCAACATCGGCCCCCTGATTGAACCACCAGAACAGCTTCGCGCAGCGGAACTCTTTACCTTTCGCGGCAGCCAGCCGCCTGGCCGTGGCGTACACCGGCTCGGCCTGAATCAGTCGATTCGACTGCTGCCAGAAGCGGACTTCGCCCGTCTCGCGGAACAACCATCCATTGCCGACGATGCCATGTTCCTGCACCGACTTCCCGGTCAAGATCGTCGCCTGCGCCGAGCACGTCACGGCCGGTACGACATCGGCCAGCGGGATGCACCCACCCGCCGCCGCCAGCGCGCTGAGCCGCGGCGCATGGGGCAATAGCCGTGGCGTCAACCCAACCGCGTTGATGATCAGTAGGGACATGCGGAACTCTTATCGCAAATAATCGAACGTCGAAATCACATCCTGCCAGAAGCGCGTGAACGGATTCAGCCAGTGCTTGTCGTTCGTATAGATGGCCACGCTGCAGGTCGCGCCGACACGCAGCGGCCTTTCGCTTTCAGTGGTCGGCGGGCGGATGCGTACCTGGAATCGCTGTGCGAGGCGGATCCAGTTGGCGGGCTCATTGACGGCCGGCAACGCCCCGGAGGGAACCCCCTGCCCCTGCACCACGCCCCAGCCGACAGTGTCGACTTCACCCTGATAGATCGTCCCGGGATAGTTGTTGAACGCAATATTCGCCGGTTGCCCGCTGCGGACATTCTCCAGTGTATTCTCACGAAAGTTGCCGACGATCCAGATCTGATCGGTGTCGATGAAGGTGATGACCGGGGTGCCGGTGTGGATGTAGAATCCCTGCCGCAACTGCACGTTGGTGACGTAGCCGTTGGCGGGGGCATATGTCTTCGTCCATTCGAGGTTCAGTTTCGCATCGCGCAGTTGCGCCTGCACCTCAGCCACCAGCGTATGCTCCTCGCCGATGCGGGCTGCCAGTGCATCCTCGGCCTTCTTGATCTGCGCCTGGCCTCGCTGACGGGCCGCGGTCGCGGTCTTGTACTTCTGCACGGCATCCAGGTACTTGCGGTTGGTTGTCGCATCCTGCTTGTAGATTTCCAGTTCCTGCTCGTGAACCACTTTGGCGTAGGCTTCCTCGGCCACCAGCTTATCCTCGTCCGCCTTCACGACGGCCAAATCCGCCTCCATCTGCGCAACAGCGTAGTTGGCGGCGATCAACTTGGCTTCCAGCAGTTGCACCTTGTACTGGAACGGGCGCGGGTCGATCTCGAACAACAGTTGGCCCGCCTTGACCGACTGGTTCTCCTTCACGTAGACGCCGACGACCTGGCCTTCGACCTGCGGGGCCACCTGTATGACGTAGGCCTGCACGTAGGCATCGGTCGTGAACGGCGTGACCTGGCTGGCCAGCACGTAGTAGGTGACCAGCAACCCGATGATGATCAGGATGAACAGCAC
Organism: Gemmatales bacterium; assembly: GCA_038324795.1. GTDB lineage: Bacteria > Planctomycetota > Planctomycetia > Gemmatales > Gemmataceae > JAIOQJ01. The sequence continues at coordinate 1,045 of JBBQII010000672.1, read as the reverse complement.
CCACGCGCGCACGGAGAAGAAGATCCGCCGCAGACGGGCCAGCAGCCATCGAAACGGCCGGGCGATCGTGTGCAGTGTGGCGCGGGCAGTCATTGGCGATTCTCCGATTGTGTCGCTTAATGGTTTTGTAGGGCGGGTGAAGGCTTTGCGGAACCCACCATGCTGTTGTTAAGAGTCGCGCCGGAATAAATTGCCGGGTTTAGAGAAGAGGATCGCGAAAGCACGAAAGAACGAAAACACGTAAAAGCATGATAACAATGCCGCATTTTCTCGTGTTTTCGTCGTTTCGTGCTTTCGTGATTCTCTTCATCGGCGCCGACACGATCCGGTAACTTATTTTGGCGCGAATCCTTATCGGGTTTCGCAATGCGAAGCTGACGGGTTCCGCCATACGAAAACGTTGGGTTGCGCGAAGCCTTCAACCACCCTGCAAGACCACTATTCACGCGTCGGTGGGTTGCGCAAAGCCTTCACTCACCCTACAAGATCATTTCGGACCAGTCGCGGGGTTTGAGATAGTATTCCGTCAGTTCCGCCTCGGGGGAGCCGGGTTCGGGATGCCAGTCGTAGACGTAACGGACCGTGGGCGGCAGCGACATCAGAATCGATTCGATCCGTCCGCCGGTCTTCAACCCGAAGATGGTGCCGCGGTCATACAGAAGGTTGAACTCGACATAGCGACCCCGGCGATACTCCTGAAACTGCCGTTGGCGTTCCGTCCAGGTGAGATGCCGCCGGCGTTCGACGATCGGCACATACGCCGGCACGAATGCGTCTGCCGCATCGCGGACGAATGCCAAGATTTGCTCGAAGTCACCCGACAGATAGTCGAAGAAGATGCCGCCGACGCCGCGAGGCTCCTGGCGGTGCGGCAGGTGGAAGTAGTCGTCGCAATCCTTCTTCATCCTGGCATAGTCGGTCAGCGGTGCATGGCGATCGCAGACCGCTTTCCAGGTGCGGTGGAAGTGGACGACATCCTCGGTGAACGGGTAGTACGGCGTCAGGTCGCCGCCGCCGCCGAACCACCACTTGTCGCCCTTTGTCA
>JBBQII010000671.1:0-2670 GCA_038324795.1 Gemmatales bacterium | reverse complement strand
GTTGGGAAGCGTACTTCCCGCAGGCGTTGAATCCCGGGTAGTTCCCGCATCGCGGATCGGCGCGGGGGCGATCATCGACAGCGATGAGTTCGAGCCGGGCGTGGTACACATGATGTGCGGCCGGGCCGGTTATGTTGGAGCGGTCGTGGTGGAAGACGGGCGCGTTGACCTGGCTGCCGCACTTGATCCGCAGGCAGTCCGCGAGCAAGGCATCGGCACACTGATTCGCGGCATTGTGGCCGAGGCGGGCGGGCCGGATGTTGAATCGTTGAACTGGCGAGGCACACCGCCGCTCACACGTCGAACATCGGCCATCGCGGGGCCGGGCTGGTTCGCACTGGGCGATGCGGCCCGGTACGTCGAGCCGTTCACCGGCGAGGGAATTGGCTGGGCGCTGCGCGCGGCGGTGGCGCTGGCCCCGCTGGCCGATCGAGCAATCGCCGGGGAAGCGGTCGATTGGCCGGGCGTGTATCGTCGATTGCTGCGCGGGCGACAGCGCAACTGTCGTCTGATGGCGAGGTCGCTGCGGTCGCCGTTCGTCATGAGTTGTCTGATGGCCGGGCTGCGCGTTGCTCCCTGGCTGGCTAACCCCTTCGTGAATCGACTGAACCGGGAGCGGACATGGGCCTGATGATTGCCGGCATGGGTAAGGCGTTGCCGCCCGCCTCGATCGACCAGGCCGAGGCGGCCCGCATCGCGACGGTGCTTTGCTGCCGGTCACCTGAACAGGAAACCTGGCTGCCCACCATGTACGGGCACACCGGCATCGATTCCCGGCACATCTCGCTCGGTGAACCGCTGATTCGCGACCTGCTCGACGGCACGCGTGATTCCGGGTCGGTCTATCTCCCGCGCGATGCCGATGACGTGACCGGGCCGACGACCGAGCAGCGGATGAGGATCTATCGCGAACTTAGCATTCCATTGGCTCTCGAAGCATCGCTGCAGGCGCTTCAGCAATCGACGCTGAAGGCCGCCGAGATCACGCACCTGGTGACAGTATCCTGTACCGGCTTCTTCGCGCCGGGGATCGACTATGAACTGATCCGCGGGCTGAACCTGCGGCCGACAGTACAGCGCACTCATGTCGGCTTCATGGGCTGCCATGGCGCGATCAACGGCCTGCGCGTGGCCGGGGCGTACGTCGGGGCCGATGCGAATGCGAGAGTCTTGCTCTGCGCGATTGAACTGTCGAGCGTGCACTATCACTACGGCTGGGACCCGCAGAAGATCATCGCCAATGCCATCTTCGGGGACGGTGCTGCCGCGGTGGTCGGCGTGCCGGGTACCGGCGGCTGGACGCTCGACGCCTGCGGCTCATGCCTGCTGCCCGATTCCGCGAATGCGATGACCTGGACGATCGGCGACCATGGTTTCGACATGACGCTGTCGAAGCATGTCCCGGGCCTGATCGGGCGACATCTGCGGCCGTGGCTGGTCGAATGGCTGGCATCGCAGAAGTTGACGCTTGACGAGGTGAAAAGCTGGGCGGTCCATCCCGGGGGGCCGCGTGTGCTGTCGGCCGTGGAGGAATCGCTGGGGCTGACGCCAGAACGCACCTGGGCTTCGCGCGAAGTATTCGCAGCGTGCGGCAACATCTCATCGCCGACGGTACTGTTTATTCTCGATCGGCTGCGGCAGGCGAACGCACCACGCCCCGCGGTGGCGCTCGCGTTCGGCCCGGGCCTGGTAGGCGAGGCGGCGTTGTTCCGTTGATTGACAGTTGATGTAGACACCGCTACCTGAGAAATGGTTGAATATCGCAATCTCAAGGATCGAGATGCCAACCGTCAGGGAGTGACGCCATGTTGCCGACCACGTTCAAGCGCCTCGCGCTCAAGTTTCTGCCCGATCGCGTGCTGCAGAAGCTCAAGAAAGTTCACTACGCCAAGGCGTTGCGCGCCAGTTCCAACGCGGGTGAGCCCGATCTGAAAGTGGTCAGGCATCTGGTCGGTTCGGGCAACAATGTCATCGACATCGGTGCCAACTTCGGCGTCTACACGAAGTTTCTGGCAGAGGCCGTCCAGGCCAGCGGCCGTGTCTACGCCATCGAACCGATCCCGCTGACGTACGAGATTCTGACGTCGAACGTGAAGCGGCTGAAGCTGACGAACGTCGAGCCATTCAACGTGGCTGTCTCCGAAGACGATGCCGAAGTCAGCATGGAAGTGCCGCAGTTCACCTCCGGCGGGGAGAACTTCTACGAGGCACGCGTCATCAACCGGCCGGCCGGGCATCGGCTGCGGACGGTGGCCGTGCAGGCAAGAGCGCTCGATTCGCTGTTCGGGCAGGCGCGGGCGATCGACTTCGTGAAGTGCGATGTCGAAGGGCATGAGTTGGCTTGTCTTCGCGGAGCCGGGCAACTGTTGAAGGTACAGCAACCCGCCTGGCTGATCGAGATTTCGGGAAGTCCCGATGTCGCCGGCAGCAACGCGGCGGAAGTCTTCCGCATCATGGCCGGTTACGGCTATACGCCGTACTGGTTCGACGGCCGGCATTTGCGGCAGCGAGAAGCGGGCGATCGCTCGGTGAACTACTTCTTCCTGGCGAGGCGGCACCTGCGGCTGATTCCGGAAGACTTGATGTGGAAGTGGAGCATCTCGCGCGCGGCGTGAACGTAGAGTAGGCGTCCTCGCCTGCTCCTGAAAACGAGCAGGCGTGGACGCCTAC
>JBBQII010000670.1:0-2672 GCA_038324795.1 Gemmatales bacterium | reverse complement strand
TTCCCACGATTGCAATGCGTTGATCACCCGGCCGGTCCCGATCCCCAGCGCGATCAGCCACGCCAGGGCGTAAAGGAACCGCCGATCGGTCAGTGCGCGGGCCCAGGCGGGAAGTGGTGTCATCGGGAAGCGAGCGTCGTTTCGTGCCTGGCTTCGTTGGTTCGGCCGAGCAAGTCGTAGTCGTAGGTATCGTATTGGCCGGTACTCGCCCAGCGCTCGGCAATCTGGGAGACGGCATGCAGCGACTCTTCCACCTGCTGCCGGTAAGGCTCGAGCGTGTCGATCGACAGATCGCGCGGAATGGCGATCGGCGGAGCGGTCACGCCGTAGCCGCGGCCGAACATCTTCGGCACACAGAGGCGGTCCCAGCTTCGGGCGCGCCACGACCGGCTACAGGCGAAACCCATCGGCACGATCGGCATGCCCGTGCGGGCGGCCAGAAAGATCGGGCCGTCCTTCAGTTCGCGGCGCGGACCGCGCGGTCCATCCGGGGAGATCGCGAAATGGGCCTTGCGGCTCAGACGCAGCATCTGCCGCATCGCCTCGGCACCGCCGCGATTGCTCGACCCGCGTACCGTGCTGAAGCCAAGCCGTTCGAGCATGCCGGCCAACCATTGGCCATCGCTATGCGGGCTGACCAGTGCGTAGATATCCTTACGGCCGTAGAAGTAGGCCGGGATCAGCATGCTGTCGTGCCAGAAGACGTAAATGACGCGGCGGGGAACCGCCGGGTTGTCGGGGAGATAGTTCTCGCCAATGTGGCGCGCCTGGTAGCGCATGGTGCCGCACAGCGTCTGAATGATGCGCGTGCCGAGCCAACTGGCGGACTTCATCAGAAGCGGATGGCGTATCTTCATCGGAATCCTTGCCGATGCGCGGTCACCGGCCGGGCCATTCACCCGTGAAAACCTCGACCGCAGGCCCCGTCATGTAAACATGATTGTCGTCCTTTGACCAGTCCAATTCGAGGTCGCCCCCGAGCAGGTGGACCGTCACCCGGCGATCACTCCGCCCGGTCAGCACTCCGGCAACGCATACGCCGCATGCGCCGGTGCCGCACGCCAGCGTTTCACCGCTGCCGCGCTCCCAGACGCGCATGGTCAGGTCGTCGGGCCGATTCACCTTTACGAACTCGACATTCGTTCGCCGCGGGAAGACCGGGTGTCGTTCAATCTTCGGACCGATGGTCAGCACATGCCGGTCCGTGATTTCGTCCGCGAAGATCACACAGTGCGGGTTGCCCATCGACACACAGGTGACGGCAAACGATTCATCGCCGACCAGCAGGGGCGCGTTCACCGGCGGATCGCCCGGCAACGTGGTCGGGATCCGTTCGCTCATCAGGATCGGCTCGCCCATGTTGACGCGAACGCGCTGGGCCTTGCCATGCCGTTGCTCAATTTCGACATGCAGGATGCCCCGGCCTGTTTCGAGCGCAAGCTTGTCCTTCGTCGCGATGCCGTGATCGTAAACATACTTGGCGACGCAGCGCAGCCCGTTGCCGCACATTTCGGATTCCGAGCCATCGGCATTGAACATGCGCATACGGGCGTCGGCCTTTTCCGACGGACAGATCAGGATCAGCCCGTCGCCACCAATGCCGAAGTGACGGTCCGCCATGGCGATGCTCAGCGCGGCGGGGTCGGCCGGCAACGTCTCGCGGAAGCAATCCACATAGACGTAATCATTCCCGGCCCCTTGCATCTTCGTGAATCGCATCGGCACATACTCGCACTTGTTCAAGTCAGTCATCTATGATCGAGTTTATACGCCGGCCTGCAGGTGATGCAAGGCTTCCCGTATCGGGGTGCATGTTTCGGCCACGGTGCCTCCTGAGGGGCAGTGCTCCACCCGGTTGCGGAGCAACCGGGCTACCTTGTCGCCGGCTTTATGGTAGTCCGGTTGCTCCGCAACCGGATTGCGAGCGATTCACGCAGACGGAGGACCTCGGGGTGGCCAAACTTCCTGCTCAGGTACTCGATCGGATCCGGGAACGGCCGCAGGACTTCCCGTTGCCGTTGGAGCCGATGCACAGGTGGCGGTTGTCGCCTGATGAAGGTGAGCACACGCACTGCACATCATGCGGTACAACCATCCGCCGGGGCGATCAGGTTGTCGGTCGATATCTCGAATATGTCAGTGTCGTGTTCTGTCGGGAATGTGTGGCCGACAACCCGGAGTAATTCGGGGAGTGGCTTGCGTAGGCCAATCGGGGCAAGGCGGAATAGAGCCTGCCATTTCGTGTTCGCTGGCGAGGAAACATCGAATCGCCGACACCGCCCAGCAACTGGCCGTCACTGAAGTTGATCATCATCCGAAGGCGAAGTTCCCTGGGCGCGATCCGGCGAAGTCTGGACCTGATCATTGACGACAAAGTCGAAGAGTTACGACTTCATCCGCGAGCTTCCTGAAACTGCCTTCCGAGGTCCTTGATCTGCCGGTCGAGTTCGTCAAACGAGAGCCCGCTCAGCTGATCGGCCGGTGTTTCCGGCTTGCCGAGCAAGCGCTTGAAAAGTCGGATTGATCCGATCTTCTCGCCCTTCTGCTGGCCGATCATCTCGCCTTCCTGTCGGCCCTCCTGCTTACTCATGCGCATGTTGTAAGCGTACGTCCGCTCCGATTCCAAGCGCTCTTCGTAGCGGATCCGCTTGATTTCGTCGTGCGTCACCATT
>JBBQII010000669.1:0-2674 GCA_038324795.1 Gemmatales bacterium | reverse complement strand
GGTACTTCTCCGCGCCGATCGACAAGAACCCGGAGGCACTGCGGAAGAAGGCCAAAGAGATGCTGATCGGCCTGCTCGACCGCGACCCGGCCGCGGAGCGCATCGTCGAGTTCCGCCAGCCGCAATACCGCCTCACGGAACTGTCGAAGACGTTCCTCGATCACAAAGCGCGCTTTGGTACACCCGAACAATCGAGCGTCTGGAAGTGGGACGGCCAGAAGCCTGTCGTTACCGCCATGCCGATTGCCGATGCCGAGGAGTACTTCGGCCTGCGCTACGCCCGCTGGGCCCTCGAAATCCAGGATGACTATGCAGCTGCCCAGAAGGCGTTCCTGACATTGGCGCTCGAGAAACATTTCGCCCGGGCCGGGACAGATCAACCGCTGGTGAAGTCCTCGCCCGCGCTGTACGGCGTGCTGGTGACGGCACCGTACCCGTTGCTCAGCGAATTGACCGAGCAGTATATGCAGGAGAATCGTGTGCCGCTGGCCGTTGCCGTGCTTCAGGCAATCGGTGATCGGGCGGAGACCAAAGCCGCCCGGCCCAGCGACCCGAAGGCCCAGGGGAACGAGTTCAGCCCGTCGCTGCTGCTCAAGGCGATGGACTACCCCAACCAGCGAGTACGCTTCGCGGCTGTCGACGCGCTGCTGAAGGCCCCCGGCTCACCAGTGCATCAACGCACCTCGGCCATCGTGAAGATTCTGGCCGGCGTTCTGCAGGGCGACGATCCGGTCGGCGAAGGTAAGCCGCGTGCGCTCATCGGCGACAGTGACCGGGTGCGCTCGGAGATGTTCGCGCGGATCGTACGTAAGGCCGGCTTCAACGTCGAGGTGGTCCGTACCGGCCGGGACCTGATGCGCCGATTGCAGACCAACGCCAACGTTGAACTGGTCATCATCGATCATCATCTTCCTTACCCGATGTTCGCGGACACGCTGGCTCAGTTGCGGGCCGACTTCCGTACACGCGGGTTGCCCGTGCTGGTGGTCGCCTCGCCCGACGAACCGACCACGGCCCACCCGATCACGCTGATGGGCCGGCTCGCGGCACTCGCGGCAGCCGAAGAGCATATCGACTTTATCCGTCGACAGGCCACGCTGGAGGACAGCCGGCGTGAATCGCCGGCTTACCGCTTCAAGTACCGCGCCGACGTCGTGCGTGCGAAGCTGGATTCGGCCGGCATCCGCGTCGGGCCGGACGTCGAAGACCGCATCGAGTACCTGATCAACCTGACGACGCCAGTCGGCGACTTCCCCGCCTCGGTCGGCATCGTTGAGACCCGGCTGATTCTCAATCAGGCGGATCGTCTGAACCGGATGGAGGCTCTGCGAAGTAACCCCAAAAAGGGCCGCATTCTTGCGGATGAGCCGCCGTTCTCGAACACGAAGGAACTGACCAACCCGTTGGCGAATGTTGTCGCCCGCTATGAGATCGCGGTGACTGCCGAAGTTGCCGAACTGGCTGAGATCTACTGGAAGATCATGCAGAACGGCCAGAACGATCCCAATGGGAAAGTGCTGCAACCGCCGCTGCCGGGGGTGGCGATCCGTCATGCCGAGGTTGAAGCCCGCGCAAGGCTGCTGAGCCGCGGCTTCAAACGCGTGAAGGTGATTCCCGAAGTGTTCGTCGAGCCGGCCTTCAAAGAGGAACTGCAAGGCTTCTTCGCCGTGCAGGACCCGAAGCAGGTGGAAACCGACAGGAAGGCCGACGCCAGGGCGGCGATGGAATGGCTGCGCAAGATGGCCGTGGGCGAGTTGACCGGTTATCCGGTCATTGATGCCGAAGCCACGCTGCGGCAGGCGCTGCAGAACCCGGCGATCGCATCAATGGCGATCGAGGCCGTGGTACGGCTGCCGGGCAAGGACGCTCAGCAGGACATCGCCAGCATGATCCTGGGGACGCTTGAGGCGCCTGTGCGTGCCCAGGCGGTCGACGCGTTGATCAGGCACGTTCAACAGCGGGGCCTGATGGTCAGCGACGCCCAGAAGACACTTCTGCTGGACCGCGTCACCACGGAAGCTGATGCGCGCGTGCGTACAAGGCTGCTGGCCCTGCGAGGTATCCTGCAACCGAACTCCCGGGAGACCGGCGGTCGACTGCGTGACTTCGTTCCGGGAGCGGAACCGAAGGAGAAGATTGAAGAGCCAAAGGAAAAGAAAGAAGAGCCGAAGAACCTCACCCGGGATCGGTAAGTCTTTGTTTGATAAACACTTGTGAATTATCCGAAGGCGACGCCGGCAAGCGGCGGGCGCCGGGTCGCGCAAGATTTCCCTTCTGTCTCGTTCATTGTCCAATGACGAATACAACGACGACAGGCAAGAAGGGGAACACCATGCACGAATCAAAGAACACACCTGTCACGCCGCCTTCACTCAACGACCTGATGCTCCGGTTTGTCACCCGTGCCGCGACCGCCGAATCGATCGAGGCGGAACTGGGCGCGATGGGCGACGTGCAACCGCACGAAGTTGCCATCGGCTTCCGTGTGGACCCGCGACTCGCCTGGGGCGAGGCACTTACCGCGGCTGCGCATTTTGCCACCCCGCTTCCCGCTGCCGCGCCGGCTGAATGGTCTGCTCTGGTCATCCGTCAGGACTCGGCCTTTGCGATGCCTTGGGCGCTCGGCTGCTATCCGCAGCGTGTCCGCGATCTGACGACGCTGTTGCAGGCGGCA
>JBBQII010000668.1:0-2682 GCA_038324795.1 Gemmatales bacterium | reverse complement strand
CTTGTCCGAGTTTGCCAACCGAATCCAGAAACACCCGAAAATGCTCGACCGGCACGCGAACCGTCCAGACACCCGAACGCGGCGTGCCTGCCATGCCGCGCATCTCGGACTTCGCGATGTAGCCGCCTCGCGCTTGCAGGAAAGCATCGCTTGTTTTCGATCAGGTTTCGGCTGAATTGGCACGCCGAGTGCAGTAAGTAGTTTGACACGTCCGTCGTCTGAATCCGAACCCGAGAGCCTTGGATTCGGCATGACTCACGCGTCATCAAACAGCCGCGAACCCGGGGCACTTGCGCACTCCGGGCCGCGGCTCTTTTCTTGCTCCCGCTTCCCATCAATCGGCCGTCGACTTCCCGCACGGACAACAACTGACAGCATTTTGACCGACACAAGTCAGTGGTGCGAAGTTACCTGACCATCGAACCGCAGTCGTTTTAAGCATTCGAGACAGGCCGCCGATGATCGGCGGATAAGCGCAAGGTGACGGGCAATCAGCAGTGGACGAAGTAGCTGCGGCTGGAATTGAACCAGCGACCTTGGCCTTATGAAGACCCTGCTCTAACCCCTGAGCTACGCAGCCGTCTCGTGGTGGTATTGCCGCGAGTGAACCTTCAGTATCGGGATGGACGGAACGATCGTCAAGCCGCTCAAACGGACAGTCGGGATGCTTGTCGTGTTCGCGCCTGAGTCGCGCTGACGACCGGCAGAACGGGCGTGCCCGGAGGTCCCTGCGGGGTCCGATTCCCTTGGCGGGCGGACTTGCCCCCCGGCCGGTCACGCCGGCGTCTGTATCGACGCTCAAGTTGCTCGCTTCATCAGAGAGATTCAGACACTGGACGCCGGGCCCTCCGTGTGCAACGATTGTGTTCGCTTGCCTAACACCGATTGCTGCGATTGAAGGATCTGCCAATGTGTCGAATCAATACATCTGCCTCGCGAATCTGCTCGATTTTCTACCTGCTGACATGGGCGTCGTTCGTGCCCGCGCAGGATAAGCCGGCCGAGCCGAAGAAGATTGAACCGGTCGCCCCCCTGCCCCGCACGAACCGGACGGTGGAAGGATGGACCATCCGTGTGGACGACCGCCTGCTGAAAGGGCCGGAGGAAGAATTGGGGGCCAAGTGCCTGCGGTTCCTGGAGGGGAAGTTGGCCGACATCAAGGTCGTTGTGCCGAAGGACAAGTTGGAGAAACTGCAGTCGGTCGTGATCGTCCTCGATCTGAACCATGGCAAGCTCGGCGTGATGCAGTACCACCCCAGCGCGGGCTGGTTGAAGGCCAATGGCTACGCGGCCGACTTGGCCAAGTGCGTTCACATCCCGCGCGCGGCTGATCTGCCCACAAAACGGAGCATCAACGAACAGCCGTGGGTGATCCTGCATGAACTTTCCCATGCGTACCACGACCAGGTGCTGGGCTTCGACCACGCGCGCATCCGCGAGGCCTACGACAATTACAAAAAGAGCGGCCGGGGAGACAAGACCCTGCTGTACAACGGCAAACGGGTGAAGCACTACGCCCTGACGACGCCGATGGAATTCTTCGCGGAGATGACCGAAGCCTACTTCGGCGTCAACGACTTCTTCCCGTTTAACCGTGCCGAACTGAAAGAGTCCGAACCGGAGATCTATGAACTGCTGTCCAACATCTGGGAGACAGCGGACGGGAAGAAACAGCGATGATTGGTTAGCCGCGACGCGCAGGGTTTCCGGAGCGGAGCGCTTCGCGGCTACTTGCATACAGGGTGGGGAGGCCGTCGGCAGCGGCCGGGATTCTGACGTGGGCAGTTGCACCCGGAGTAGTGATTTTCATCGCTGGGTACGCGCTCCCCTGCGCAAAGCCTCCGGGTCGCGGCCAACAAGCTTCTTGCATCCCTCGCGCTCATCGCCTATCCTCACTCCCATTCAGATTAATCCTTGCGGAGCTACCGATGATGCGTGGAATCGTGGCGATGTGGGGGGTGCTTCTCGTCGGCCTGCCGTTGTTCGCACAGGACAAGGTGCCGGCGGAGCGCTTGACTGCCGTCGACGGGTTGATCAAGAAGGAATTGCCTTCGCTGCTTGAAATCTACAAGGATCTGCACGCCAACCCGGAACTGTCGCTGATGGAAGAGAAGACAGCGGCGAAGATGGCGAAGGAGCTTCAGAAGCTGGGCTTCGACGTGACGACCAAGGTGGGCACTCATGGCGTGGTCGGCGTGCTGAAGAACGGGGCCGGGCCGACCATTCTGGTGCGCACCGATATGGATGGGCTGCCGGTCGTCGAGCAGACCGGGGTGCCGTACGCCAGCAAAGTCACGACGCGCGATCGAACGGGTCGCGAAGTGGGGACCATGCATGCCTGCGGACACGACATTCACATGACCTGCTGGGTCGGCGCCGCGCGGGCACTTGTTGCGATGAAGGACAAGTGGAAAGGCACGCTGGTGTTCATTGCCCAACCGGCCGAGGAGATCGGGGCCGGGGCCAAGCTGATGCTTAAAGATGGGCTTTTTGAACGCTTCCCTAAACCCGACTACTGCCTGGCCCTGCATGCGGACGCGCTGGGTGAAGTGGGTCATGTGGCCTACAGCGACGGACTGGCGATGGCGAACGTCGACACGATCGACGTGCTTGTGAAAGGCAAAGGCGGCCACGGGGCGGCCCCGCATACGGCCATCGACCCGGTCGTGCTGGCATCACGCA
>JBBQII010000667.1:0-2702 GCA_038324795.1 Gemmatales bacterium | reverse complement strand
GCTGGGAGCACCTGGTACGGGCCGGGGCGAGTGCTGATGCGGTAAGCCGGCAGGCGGCAGCGCTGGAGCGCGAACTGGAGCAGAACCTTTTCGACACCGACCCGCCGTGTTTGGCCAACTCGCTGGCAATTCCCGCGGCGTTCGGCATCGCGATGGGTGAACTGGATGAGGCGGTATTCCGTGCTATCTGGAGCCCGTTGCCAGGCAAGAAGCCGGAAGAAGTATGGAAGGAACACCTGGCCACCGTCCGCTCCCGTGACGGCGAACGCGGCATCACCCTTGTCCGCATGCAGGCGGGGCGCAAGGTATTCGACCTGTTGACGCAGAACGAGAACAGCATCACGCCGGAGAATCTGACCCGGGCGCGCGATGTTCTCGAGATCATCGACGAAGGCCAACCTCGGCCGATCGAACTCCACTATCTGCTGATGCTCGGCCGCGATCTTGACGGCAAGCAGCGACCCGAGTCGGTACACATCCTGCAGGCACTGCGCCTGCGGTACGAAGCCGAACAGATCGCCTGGCTGGCCGGCGCGAAGGATGGTTACAGCTACCCCGACCAGACATACCGCTGGATCGAACGATCGCTTGCGGCGGCCGACCGGACACGGCAGTACGGCGAAGACCTGCTGCTGGCCGTCGATAAAGTCTCGTGGGCCAAGTCACGCAAGTTCCTCAGGGAAGCCGAGGAAGCGTACGTCGCCTGCGCGAAGGACGCACGCACCGCCGCGGCCGCATTGCGGATGCGCGATCGGCTGCAGGCGCGGCTGCCTTACCTGGGCCGATGGCTGGCCGGGTATCGCGGTGCGCTGCCCGAGACGGAGATCGAGCGTCTGTTGAAACTCGTCGAGCGCCTTGCCGAGCAGTCGCACACGCTGGATGAGAAGCTGGAAGCGGTGCCCGAGAATGCCGTCGCCCGGTTGGGCGAACTGGAAACGCTGACCACCGAACTGAAGGCCGGCGATGCCGAACTGCAGCGCGTGCTGGATGAGGATACCTCCCGCCTCTCGGCCACGGCGTTGCCTTCCAACTGGCACGCGATCGACAACGCACTGACGCTGCCGTTCATCCCCGTCGACCGGCGCGTGAAACTGCTGACCGATCTGCGTTCCATCTCCCGGCAACTCAACGACAAGAGCCAGACGCAATCCTCGCAGACGACCGCCAGCGCCTTCGATGCCAAGGCTCTGGCCCAGCGGAACGGGCGCGTGGCCCTGGCGCTGCTCGGCGAGCGCTGGGTCGAGGATGCCGAAGCCCGCGGCCGGGCGCCGCGCGGGTCAACGCTGTTACACTACGGCGACCTGAAGCAGCGGATCAATCAACCGGCAGTCGGCAACTGGCAGGACTCGTTGCGGGATGCCGGCGAACAGATCGGCTGGCATTATCGCGAGATGGTCCCCGCTATCATCACCGACTTGAACGAGGCCCAGGCGGTCGATCTGAAAGATGCACCGAAGTACCATGCTCAGGCGAGTGCACTGGCCCGCGGCCTCGACAGTGCCACGCCGCTGCCGGCCGAGCGTTCGCCCGGCGCGGCGGAACGCCGGTTCTGGGCACACCGCCTGTTCCTGTGGCATGCGAAGCGTTCGACCGACGATGCTTGGGCCGCACTCGCGGTTGGCCCGACGACGAAGCCATACTCCGGCGAAGCGGCCGAGCGCTTCGCCCAAGCGGCGGAAAAACTGATCATGGCCGGCAACCCGGCCATGGAATCAAAGGAACGCGCCCGTCGCACGGCCGACGTAACGACGGCGCGGGCGTACATCAAGTCGCCTGATTTCACGCTTGAGTTCGCCAAGGTCAAGGACCTGACCGAGGACCGCGACTTCACCGCCGATGTGCGCATCACCCCCGGCCCGGGGCGGCGCATCGGCTATCCGCTGGTGCGCATCCGCCCGGTGAAAGCACCGTTGCGCGTCGCCGACGCCACGCTGCTGGCCCGGCTGCCGATCGCGGACTTTGCCGAACAGCAGGCCCCGATGCACGAACGCAAACTGCCATTTGGTTTCGAGAAACAGCGCACCGATCCCGTAACAGGGACGGCACCGATCGACTTGCTGTACCGCGGGCATGTTTACGACCTGTCGACGCGCGTGTCGCTGATGGACAAGCCGGACATCGAATGGGTGTACGCGCCGCCGGCCGGCCGGGCACGCTTCGCGATTGTCGGCAAGAAAGACCTTCAGCAGGGCGCAGTCGCGCTGATCGTCGACCGCACGCTGAGCATGAAGGACCCGATCGAAGTGGAAGACGCCCAGGGGAACATCACGAAAGGCTCCAGGAAGATTGAAGAAGCGATCCGGGCCATCTCGGAAGTGCTCGAACAACTGCCGGCCGACACGATGCTCAGCATCGGTCTGTTCCACGGCACCAGTGACGGTACCGTGAAGTTCGAGTGGATGACGACGCCCATCCGCTGGGATGAAACCGTGATTCAGCGCAACGAGATCCTCGCCAAAGTGCGGGCGATCAACCCGCCCAACGACGCCCAGACGACGCCGCTCGCACGCACGCTGGTACAGGTGATCGAACGCCGCGACGCGTTCCCGAAGGACTTTGCCGGATTCCGAAGCATCGTCATGTTGACTGACGGGGAAGACAACATCTCCGCCGACGCGAAGGACATCACCAAGCCGGGCCGACTGGTAACGACCGCTCTCAGGGAAAGCGATCACGACATCGCCCTGCACATGGTGCTGTTC
>JBBQII010000666.1:0-2710 GCA_038324795.1 Gemmatales bacterium | reverse complement strand
TCTCATCGATGTCTCCGTGGAGTTCACCGAAGAGTCGGCCAACGCCTTCCTCAAATCGCTGGAGGAACCGCCACCGGGGGCGCTTCTGTTGCTGATCGCACCAGCCGTCGAACGGCAGTTGCCCACGATCATCTCGCGCTGTCAGGTCGTACGTTTCGGCGGTCTCTCTGACGAACTCGTCCAAGAGATACTCCAGCGCGAGGCTGCCGTGACCGATGCGGCGTTACTAGCTCGCGTGCTACGCTTGGCCGGCGGCAGTCCAGGTCAGGCGCTGGCCTTGGCCGACCCGGCCCTGTGGCAGTTTCGTTCGGCGCTGCTGACGGGGCTACTCAAGCGGCCGATCGACACCCCTGAACTGGCGAAAGCGTGGACCGAGTTCAACGACGAAGCCGGCAAAGACCTCGCGGCCCAACGTCGTCGAGCGTCGCAATTGATCGGCCTGTTGGCCGACGTGTTATGCGATTCTTTGGCCGTGAATCAAGGCGGGACGCCGCGCCGCACCGGACCGGAGGACGACCGGACGGTCCGCGAGATCGCCAGCCGGTTCACGCCGGAACAGTTGATGGAGTGCATCGATCGCTGCCTGGAAGCCGAGACGCAGGTCAGCCGATTCGTGCAACTGGTGCTGGTGCTGGAAGCGTTGCTCGACGCAATGACGCAACGCTTGGCCGCGTGAGGTGGTAGTTGCCTTGTTCCGGGCGAGCAGGTATCTTCTACAACCGCGCCGTCCTGGCCGGCGTTGTTGGCGATCACGCCGTCCCGAATGAGCTTGTATAATGGATGAGGGCGGGTAGCACCTGCGGTGTCAAAGGCGAGAGCGTAAGGGAGCCGCGATGCCCGATGATCCGATTTCGCTTCTTCTGCTCCTCGCTACACCGGCGGAGGAGAAGGGGTTGAAGCAGGCTGCGCAGGCCCTGAGCATCCCTTTCCACAAGGTGAAAACTGAGGAGTCACCTCTGCGAGTGGAACACTACAACTTGGGGGCCATCGGGAATCAGACGGGGGTGATTGCCCTCCCTCCTGCCAAGGACGCGGAGAACAAACTCGTTATGGGTTCGCTCGGGTTCTTCGGGACTGCCGCAAGGGCGATGCGGCTGCGCGCCGTGACGGGCGCACGCGGAATCGTGCAAGTCGGGATGGCCTTCGGCATCGACCCGAAAAAGCAGAAGGCCGGTGACGTGTTGGTCTCGACATCGATCATTCCGTACGACAACCGCGACATCAAGCCCGCCCAGCGATGCTGGCTTACACGACTATTGTGTGGGCGTGGATTCGTGACCGAATACCAGGACACTAGCCCGGAACCGGCCCGGCCTTCGCTTGTCGAACTGTTCCGCCGCGAGCAGGGGAGAGTGGGGCACGCCTTCCAGGTCTACTTGGGGGCGATCCTGTCGGGTGCAGCGAGGATTCACAGCGGCTTCTACCGTGATGAACTGGCCCGGAGCGTGCCGAGCAACGGCGAAGAGCAGATCGTCGGCGGGGAGATGGAAGGAGTCGGTTTGCTGGCAGCCTCGATAAGCCCTGGCGATCCGATCTGGTGCGTGGTGAAGGGAATCTCCGACTTCGCGGACGAGAACCGGGACGCGGTCATCAAGGAGAACCGCCCCGTGGCGTGCTTGAACGCGGCCAAGTTCGTCTTATCTGCTCTCGCGAACGATGCGCTGGGATGACCCGATCGCCTGTGGAGACGATGCCATGACTCGGTTGGATGAGTTTTTTGATAAACCGGCAGTTTGGGGACACCCGCGGCTCCAGAATTGGAAGGCGCGCCTTGATAGGCCCAAGGTGACAGCGACATTGCAGGTCACTAAGCAGGAGAGCGAGTTCGGGCAAGTTCAGCCTGAGATGCACGTCCAGTTCACGGAGGACGGGAAGTTGTCCCCCCTGGAAAGTCTGCCGTGGGATGATTACCTCAATGCCGGACTCATCCGACTGAAGGTTCGGTCCGTCAGCCTGGAGAACGAAGCCGAAAGGTTCGCTCTCGGGCTGCGAGCCGCGCTGCGGAAGGCGGAGCGGGATTTCGGCGATGGCTACTTCAACGCGGTCCTGCTGGAACTGATCAAGGACAGCGATCTTACCAGGCACAAGGAGATCGCCGAGGTCGTGAAACACGCCTACGCCAACGCGCCGCACCGCGAAGGGGGCAATTTCGACCGACACACGATCTGCCGTGAACTGATCGCGGAGGCGATTGGGGGCCGTGCGAAGGAGTTGACTGAGGAGGTGGGATACCCGCCGGGTGTAGCCAAGCCCATCATGGTTTCCGCCCTGGCGCATTACCTTGATGAGCGGTTCACGGTCAGTAGTCGGCGGAAATTAGACCTGCTCTGACCCTCAGCCGGCTTGGCACCATCGACTGTGCCCCAGGGCTTTCAAGGTGGGTTTCTGACTTGTTTTCAGAGAACCGGCCCGCGAGCGCTTGCACGCTCACGGGCCGGTTGACGGGGTCAATTCCAGTCCCGGATCAATACATCTCGTCGTGGCCGCCGCCACCGGACTTCTTCTCGTTCTTGGGCATCTCGGCCACCAGGGCGTCGCTGGTCAGCAACAGCGTGCTGACCGAGGCGGCGTTCTGCAGCGCGCTGCGGACGACCTTGGTCGGGTCGATGATGCCTTCCTTGACCATATCGACGTAGCGGTCGAGGCGGGCATCGTAACCGAAGGTCTCGGTGGAGTTGGCGAGGACGTTGTGCATCACAACCGCGCCGTC
>JBBQII010000665.1:0-2727 GCA_038324795.1 Gemmatales bacterium | reverse complement strand
GTGGCTGTTCTTCGATCAATCGATGGGCATGTTCGATGGCCGTGGCGGTGTCTGGGCCACCGTCTGCGAGAATCCCGATGCGGACAAGCCGGTCTGGTCGGCACCTCGCCGCATTGCGAACGGTGTCATGCTGAACAAGCCGACGGTCCTCGCCAACGGCGACTGGCTGCTGCCGATCTCGCTCGATCAACGCGGCGGCTTCGCGCCGTTCAAAGGGATCTTCGATGAACTCGACCCGCTGCGCGGGGCCAACGTCTTCAAGTCCACCGATCAGGGAAAGACCTTTGACCGCCTGGGTGCTGCGAAGTTTCCGAATCCCGACTGGCACGAGCACATGATCGTTGAACGGAAGGACAAGTCGCTTTGGATGCTGGGAAGAACGGTCAAGGGGATCGTCGAGAGCAGCTCGGCCGATGGCGGCCGCACTTGGACCGAAGGGGCCGACACCACCGGCGTCGGCCAACCGAACGCCCGGTTCTTTATCCGTCGGCTGGCATCCGGCAGACTGCTGCTGATCAAGCATGGCGACCGCATCGATGCCCATGTAGGCCGGGTGAAATTGAGTGCCTGGCTGTCCGACGACGATGGCAAAACCTGGAAAGGCGGCCTGATCCTCGACGAACGCAAAGGCGTGTCCTATCCCGATGGCTTCCAGGCCCCCGACGGAACCATTTACATCTCTTATGACCGGAACCGCGCCACCGACGGCGAAATCCTGCTTGCAAAGTTCACCGAGGCGGACATCGAAGCGAAGAAGCTCGTGGGCGACAAATCGGCGGTGCAGATGCTGATCAGCAAGCCGCTGGGGGTGAAGAAGAAGTGAGACGAAGTTGTCAAGTTGGTTTGGTACTGAATTGTTGATCGGGCGAGGTTCGTCGGCGGCATTTTTACCACCGTCGGGCTGTGCCCGCAACCTTGTCGCTGTCAACTTGGAACAGTTACTCGCCGTGGACCGTTTGCTTCGCTCTGATCGGAAATGTGAACGGGATGATCCCCAGCGATTCGAATCGTCGCACCACTTCCACGAGTGTCTTCTCGGCTTCCTCGAATGTGATGTCCGTGGGAATCGTCGCGGCGGCGTAGGTTGTTCGAGTTACTCGCCATGCGTCTTGAAACGTGGCCAGCCCCGCGCAGTCGATGCATCGGGACTGGCACGCCAGGCGAAATTCACGCCCTGTCAGTTGCCAGAAGGCCTCATCGGACAGATTTCGATGCCCGTGAATAAGGGCAATGTCGCACAGATCTTTCGCGCGCACCGACACGCCGGGGCTTGTTCGCCCTGGTGCGATACGTCGGCGGAGAACTCAGAAATGTCCGAAGCTTCTCGCCGGCAATGCGTTCCAGCGTATAAGCATGAACCATGTGGCCGCCGACTTCGATTCTGGAGACGGACGATTCGAGGATTTCTTCCGGACACGCCACATCGATCGTCAACGCCGGAAGGCCTCTGACGCGTCGTGTCACATCGTTCAAGTTGATCCGGACTTCAAATGCATCCCAGCCCATTGGATGGGCTTTCGGCGGATGAGTTCCGACCTGCAGATTCGCCAACTCGAAGCGTACTGGCACCTGCCGTTCAAAATGTCGGCGGATCGTTGCCTTCATCTCGCGTTCGAGGAACTGCCGTTGATCCTCCCGATCCGGATACCGTGTAACGAATTCGGCGGTAAGGTTCGAGTCGATGTCGAGCGATTGCCGTCCTCCGTTCAGGCGAAGGTTGAGGACCCGTGCTCCCTTAAAGATCAGGGCCTCGTCCAGTTCTTTTCGCTCGGCCAAGGCCGCGAAGATCTCATCGAGTACTTCCGACTTTCAACGCTCGGCGTCGGCCTGATTCATGGCACGCCCACCAGCCAGTTTTCATCAATGTTTGCGTAGTTGACACCGGGTAGCAACGAGATCCGTGCATGCGGAGCATGATGATCGAACCCGCTGTGCCCGGCGTCAAGTGTTCGTTTCAGTTCCCGGCCAGGGACATAACTCAGGATCGCCAGCATTGCGCCGACGCGGCGTGTGGTGGCCGGGTAGCTCATCCGTGTCAGATAATCCGCCAGCCGTTCCTCGTCGATGTTTCCGGAACCGACTCCCTCCCGCCAGGCCTCGAAGACCACTTCAGGCCCGCCGCCGTAAAATGGCTTGAAGAGTATGTCGAGCAGCGTTTGTTCCATCGTCGTGATGCGGAGTTGTGACCGCGGCCCGTATCCTCGCAACTGGATGCCCGGAACCAGTCGGTCGGATCGGCGTGTGCAATAAAATGCAGTTCCCTGGTGGCGAAAGAGCAAGGTCCCGAGGTTTGGCGCGCTCGACGGCCTTGGTGTCGGCATTGGATGAAGATCCTGTTCATCCTTCCGCTGTCCGCTCTGTCTGCCGGGCGAAGGGAAAGCCGCTCGCAGTTCGGCAATGTGATGGTGAGTGACGGGCTGAGTGGTCAGCGAATGAAACACGACCGCGCTGAAGTAGCTGATTACTCCGCCGGGCTTCGCCGCCATCAGCACCTCGTAAGGATCGACCCCCGCCACAGCGTCCCCGCCGAGTTCCAGAATGAAGAACGTTTCGCCCTCGGCAGCGATCGCCTGTTCAAGGCCCAGATGGCACAGCCAGTCAATAAGGTTTGAATGGGCGAGGGGGACTCTTCAGTCCCCGCCGATCAAGTTCACCGCGAATGGAGTTGAAGAGTTTCTTCAGATTGGTTGCAGTCCAGCAATGCGCCGTTGGCCATTCGGCACTGGG
>JBBQII010000664.1:0-2734 GCA_038324795.1 Gemmatales bacterium | reverse complement strand
CGCACCGGCCTGCCCTGGCAGATGGTCGAGATCCATGAGCCTGTCCGCCTGCTCATCGTGATCGAGAACACGCCCGCGGTCGTCCTGGAGATCATGGAGAAGCAGCCGCCGATCAAACAATTGATCGTCAACAGCTGGGTTCATGTCGCCACGATCGACCCGACGACAAGCGAAGTCCACCTCTTCAGTGGCGGCCGTTTCGTTCCCTATCAATGCACGACCGCCCGACTGCCCCATGTCGACACATCGGTCGAATGGTACCGCGGCTGGCGCGAGCACCTGGACTTTGCACTCGTCGGCCCCACGGAGGCCGCGCGCTGACCATGGATGCCGATCAACTGCTCACTGCTCTGGCTGCTTCGATCATCGCCGTGCCTTCGCTGCTGGTGGCGACGCTCACGGTGTTGACATTGTGCAACCGCACGCCCGGCGAACGGACCACGGGAAGGCTGTGTCTGTTCGCCAACCTGATCGGGCTGGCGGCGTCGCTGGCAATGCTGCTGGTCATGCTGGCAGTGGACAGTCGGCACGTTTCACTGAACATCGGCAATCTGGTCGTCATCCCGCATTATCATTTCTCCCTGAAGCTGCTGTTCGACCGTCTGTCGATGCCGTTCGTGATTCTGACGTTTCTTCTGTGCGGCACCATCGCGGCCTTTTCCAGCCGGTATCTGCATCGCGAACATGGCTACAACCGCTTCTTCGTACTGTTCGCACTGTTTCTGCTCGGCATGATCCTCGCCGCCGCATCGGGCACCATCGAGACGCTGTTTGCCGGGTGGGAACTGGTCGGCCTGTCGTCCGCGCTGCTGGTGGCCTTCTTTCAGTATCGGCCGGCGCCGCCGCGCAACGGCTTTCGTGTCTGGGTCGTCTATCGCATCTCGGATGCGGCACTGTTACTCGCGGCCGTGGTGATGCACCATATGACCGGTGAAGGCGACTTCGACCACCTGCTGGGCCATGGCCCCTGGCCCGATGGTGAGGCGTCCGCCTCAACCTTGCAGGCACTGGTCGTGGGCGTCCTTCTGGTACTCGCAGCGGCCGGCAAGTCGGCACTGGTGCCGTTCTCGGGCTGGCTGCCGCGTGCGATGGAAGGGCCGACGCCATCAAGCGCAGTGTTCTACGGCTCGCTGTCGGTGCATCTCGGAGCGTTCCTGCTGCTTCGTGTTGACGCGATCCTGCAGTCGTCGATCTGGCTGGCGGGCCTGGTTGTGGTGCTGGGTTTGACGACATCGATTTACGCCTACCTGGTCGGCAGTGTGCAGACGGACATCAAGTCGGCCCTGTCGTTCGCGTCGCTCGCGCAAGTCGGTCTCATCGTCGCGGAGATCGGCCTGGGGTTCCGCTACCTGCCGCTTGTTCACCTGCTGGGGCATGCCTGCCTGCGGACACTGCAGTTCCTGCGGGCACCAACACTGCTGCAGGACTACCACACGCTGGAAAACGCGATCGGCAAGCGGCTGCCTGATGCAGGCGGGCCGCTCGATCGCTGGGCCGGCGGCCGGCTGCGCGTCTGGGCATACCGGTTGGCGCTTGAGCGCGGCTATCTGGACGTCATGCTGTGTCGTTTCGTCGTCGACCCCTTCATCGCAGTGTTCCGGATGTTCGATCGGCTGGAACGCCGTTGGCTGGCGTTCCTCGCCGGCGGTGACCAACGTCCGCCTTCGGGAGACCGCTCATCGTGATGTCGCTTTGGGAAATCCGCTGGCTAGAAGTCGCTGTCGCCTTCCCGCTCGTCGGGGCGATTCTGAGTGCGTTCATGCGCGACTCGCGCAGGGCTTTCCCGTTCAGTATCACCTGCACGGCGCTGGCGTTCACCGGCTGTCTGATCGCCTGGGCAGGCGTGTACGCCGTGCCGGCGCCGTCGGCCCCGCTGGGGCTGCTTCCTTCAGGAATGACGAAATGGCACCTGACGCTTGATAGGTTCAACGGCCCCATTGCGGTCACGACGTCGCTGATGTACTTCCTTATAGTCCTTGTCACTGCGCGCACCAAAATGCAGCGGTTCTCGTTCACCTGGACGCTGCTGGCCGAGGCAATCCAACTGGCGGTCTTCGGCGCGACCGAACCGTGGGTGCTGATCGGGCTGCTGACGGCCGGAACAATTCCGCCCTTCGTCACGCTGATCCGCCGCAACGAATCGACACGGGCCTACTGCCTGCACATGGGCATGTTCATCACGTTGATGATCTCAGGCTGGTCCTTAGTTGAAGCGGATGCAACGCTCACCAGTGCGGCCGCGGTACTGCTGTTCGGGGCCGTGCTGGTCCGCTGCGGGACCTTCCCCGTACATTCATGGGTCGTCGACTGGTGCGAACGCGCGTCGATGGGCAACGCCTTGTTGTTTCTTGTTCCGCTTAACGGCGTCTACTTCGCCGTACGGTTGGTGCTGCCGATCGCGCCGGACTGGGTACTCAGCGGCATCGGCATTGCCTCGCTGATCACGGCCCTTTACTCCGCCGCGATGTCGACTATTCAGCGCGAAGCCCGGCGGCTGTTCGCCTATCTGTTCCTCAGTCATGCATCGCTGGTACTGGTCGGCCTCGAATTGCACACGACCATCGCCCTGACAGGTGCTCTGTCGATGTGGTTCTCGGTGACGCTCGCGCTCGGCGGCCTGGGGCTCACGCTGCGGGCGCTGGAAGCCCGTTTCGGGCGGCTGCATCTGCATCGCTACCTCGGCCTCTACGAACAGTGCCCCGCCCTGGCGATCTGCTTTCTGATTCTCGGCCTG
>JBBQII010000663.1:0-2737 GCA_038324795.1 Gemmatales bacterium | reverse complement strand
AGCAGCCAAACCCTGGTCGTCTGGTTCGCCTGCTGGGATGCACTCAGCGCGGGCGTGTCCTGGGTCGGGGCGTACTACCTCCGCTTCACGTCCGGCTGGTTCCCCATTCAGCACGAAACGCCCGACCCGGAACTTTGCTGGCGCAATCTGCCGCTGGTTATCGTGCTGGCAATCGTCGCGTTCCGCATTGCCGGTTCTTATGAAGTACACCGCTTGCGACGTTTCCGCGAAGACTTCATTGCCACCTGCAAGGGCACGCTGCTTCTCGATCTGCTGATTATGGCGACCATCTTCTACGCGAAAGACCCGTACATCTCGCGCGGGGCGATGCTCTGCTTCAGCCTGCTGAATCTGACGGCCGTGCTTGTGTTGCGCCGCGTCACCTGGAGCGCGATCCGCAAGCTGCGCCGGCACGGCTACAACCAATCATTCGCGATCATTGTTGGCAGCGGCCGTGTTGCACGCAAGACGGCCCGGGCACTGCGGCATGCGAGCTGGATGGGCATCAAGAGCATCGGCTTCGTCGAAGACCGCACCACCCGCTTCACGACCGACCTGGACATCCTTGGCAGCACGGACGATCTGCCGCGCCTGCTCGACAAGTACAGGGTTGAACATGTGTTCATCGCCCTGCCGATGAACCGTTACAATGAAGCGCGGCGGGTGTTCGACATCGTTTCGAGGCAAATGGTTGAAGTGCGCCTGGTGGCCGATGTGCCGACCATGTCCGGACTGTCGCTGACGACGACGAACCTCGACGGGTTGCCCGTGATCGGTCTTCGCGAAAGCCCGCACTTCGGCCTGAATGTCGTGGTCAAGCGCGTGATGGATGTGCTGATCGCCAGCATCGCGCTGGTACTGCTGTCACCGTTGCTGTTCGTGATCGCGGCGATGGTGAGACTGACCAGCACCGGGCCGATCTTCTACCGGCAGGAACGTTGCGGCCTCAACGGTCGGCTGTTCGACATGCTGAAATTCCGCACGATGCGCGTCGATGCTGAGAAGGAATCAGGCCCGGTCTGGACCGCCGTCAACGACGACCGCCGTACGAGCATCGGCACGTTCCTCCGCAAGACGAGCATTGATGAGCTGCCGCAGTTCATCAACGTACTCCGCGGCGACATGAGCTTGGTCGGCCCGCGACCCGAACGGCCGATCTTCATCAGCAAATTCAGCAAGACGGTTCCCAACTACATGGCCCGCCACAGTGTGAAGTGCGGCATCACCGGCTGGGCCCAGGTCAACGGCTGGCGCGGCAACACATCGCTGCGGAAGCGTGTGCAGTTCGACCTGTACTACATCACCCACTGGAACCCGCTGTTCGACTTGCGCATTATCTGGCTGACATTCTGGAAGGTGCTGTTCCATCGGCATGCATATTAGCCGCATGCGGCGTCCCCTTTGTATTCAAGAGGCAACGCCGCATGCGGCGACATTCTCCTTACAACTCTCCCGCTGCGTACAAGTGTTTCAAAGCGATCCAATTCGGCAGATTGCCCAGTCTAAGCGGGATTTACTGATTGCCCGCCAGTCGGACATCCCGCAAGATAGAAGCGTCGAAGGCAGGGATGACCGGCCGGCCCCGAACAACCACCCTGGTCCCGCCGGTTGCCGGAGTAAAAGATCCGGAATATACTCATCCTCTTTCCCTCAACCGGGCGGACCGGTCGGGGGGTGTGGTTTGTGTCTCCGGGAGCGAGTACGGCCGAATGCGTTTCACGCTGATCGATCGCATCACGGAATGGCAGCCGGGGAAGTCGCTCAAGGCGGTCAAATACTTGACTCTGGCTGAAGAGTACCTAGCCGACCATTTCCCGACATTCCCGGTGATGCCGGGGGTGCTGATGCTCGAAACGGTCGTGGAGGCCGGGGCTTGGCTGTGGCGGACGACGGACGACTTCTCGCACAGCGTGATCGCGATGCGGGAAGCGAAGAACGTGAAGTACGGCACCTTCATGCAACCCGGCCACGCGTTGGAAATCAGCGTGGAGCTGGTCAAGCAGGAAGGGTCGCTGGCGACGTTCCGGGGCAAAGGAAACGTGCAGGGGGGCGGGCAGACGGTCAGCGCTCAGGTGACGCTGACGAAGTACAACGCCCAGGACAAGAACCCAGCCCTGGCCGGAGTCGATGAGAAGCTGATTGCCCATTGGCGCGAACGCTTCGCATGGCTGACGGGGCCGCGGTGAATGGACTATCAGGGAACGACATCATGCTGTTGAAGGACCAAGTGGCGATCGTTACGGGCGGCAGCCGGGGCATCGGGCGGGGGGTCGTACTGGCCCTTGCCAAAGAGGGTGCCAAAGTCGCGTTCGTGTACAAAGGCAGCCAGGAAGCGGCCGCCAAACTGGAAGCCGAAGTGAACGGGGCCGGAGGAACGGCAAAAGCGTACCAGGGTGACGTGGCCCAACCCGATACAGCGACGGGAATTGTGGAAAAAGTCCTCTCCGAGTGGGGGCGAGTTGATATTCTAGTCAACAATGCGGGCATCATCCGGGACGGCTTATTCGTGCGGATGGAACCCGAAGACTGGGATACCGTGTTGTCAACGAACCTGGGCGGCACCTTCCGTTTCTGCCGGGCAGTGGCGGCTCAAATGGCGTTGCGGCAGCGTTCGGGCCGGATCGTGAACGTGTCCAGCGTGGCGGCCGAGCATGTAAATGCCGGTCAGACCAACTACGCTGCCAGCAAGGGCGCGGTGAATTCGTTCACGCGGTCGCTGGCTGTGGAACTGGCCGGG
>JBBQII010000662.1:0-2737 GCA_038324795.1 Gemmatales bacterium | reverse complement strand
CCGTCACCACCACCGCCTCGAAGCCGTGATGCGCCAGCCCCACGTACGCGTACCGGCCCACGAAGTTCACGAAGTTGGTCCCTTGCAGCAGCAACTGCGCCATCCAGGCGTTGTTGTCGTTCCTGTCCGACAGGTGACAGTCGCTGCACTGCTTGGTCTCGCGGACGCCCTTGCCGCGCACCGTGTGCGGGACGTTGGTGCTGAACGCCGTGCCGCCGAAACCCTCGGCAGAGATCGTCTGCTGCTGCGGATAGATCGATTCGCGATTGTTGTTGTAGCTGCCCACATGCACGGCGCACGAGGATCGCGCGGGACCGATGCGATTGTTCGTCACATCGCCATCCTTGGCGAGCATGTAGATGTCTTCACGCAATGTCTGGAAGTTGTACGGCGTGTAGTTGCGCGAGATCTCACCATCGGCATGGAGGTTCGGCATCTTCACGTTGGCCTTTTGCGGCAGATGGCAGCCGAAGCAACTCGGGTTCCAGGCCGAGTGACAGGCGATGCAGCTCATCTTGCCGTTCTGGTGGGCGCACTGCTTGTCGTCCTTCGGCAGCCCGCCGAAGACCATCTCGTCCTTGCCGTCGACGTTCTCGAAGCGCACGGTCTTGGCCAGCGCACTTTTGGCGTTGTAGCGCGGGTGGCCTTCGCGCACCGTGTCGCGCGTCTGCACGATCTCCCACTTCAGGCCCGGTTCGACCATCGAATACTGGAAGATGCGCTTACGCCCGTCCGGACCTTCCTGAATGTCGAAGCGCGGCGTCTTGAACGGGGTCTTCATCGCCAGGAAATCCCGGCCTTTGCCTTCGCCCGATGTGTACGACGCCGGGCCGGAGGATCGCAGTTTCGCATAGTCGGTCACGCTGCCGTGACAATCGACGCACTGGATCTCGGTGGCGGCGCGCACTTCCATGTGCAGCTTGCCGTTGCCATGCATGTCCTGCACGAAGTGGCAATCGACACAGTGCATTCCCTTTTCCAGGTGGATGTCCATCAGGTGCACCGGCTTGCCGCCGCGGTCCTTGTCGAACGCGCACTCGGCATCGGCCGTCTTCTTCGCGGGCTGGAACGGGTCGGTGTTCTTGTGGAACTCCTTCACCATGCAGGGGAACGAAGTCGCGTCCATCAGTTTCCGGGGAGTGACGTTCTCGACCTTCGCACCGAAGTGATCGAGCATTGTTCCCTTGCGGTCGCGCTTGTAAACGTTGCGGAACACCCAGCCGTGGCCGTGGAAGTCGGCGAATTGTTGCTTGTCCATCACCTCGTTCAACTGAATGATGTCGTTCAGAAACGCCGGCACGATCCAGTTGCCGCGCAGGGCCCCTTCTTCGGGGTTGAGCATTGCGGCGCGCACGTATTCTTCAGCCTTGGGGTTCTTCTGCTTCGCGGGGTACATGAGTGCCGCATGCGTTTCCTGGTCGTACCACATCGTCCCCAGGTATGAGTTCATGACCGTCGTGCCCGGGTGAATATGGCAGACGATGCACTGACTCGTCGGGATCGCATTGGTGAACTGGTGCTTGATCGGATGGCCCGATTCATTTTTTGCGATCGTCGGATCATCCGAGTGCGAGGTGCCCATGTTGCCGTACTTGGCGTACGGTCCCGAATGCACCGGTGAACGATCATTGGCATACACCACGTGGCACGACGTGCAGCCGCTCGAGCGGTAGTCGCCGGGATGGTCGTTGGTGCCCAGGAAATTCAGCGTCGGGTCGAACAGGCGCGTCTTGTTGAGGCTGACGAGGACCGGGTCGGTGCGGTTCTCGGTCCCCAGGCCGCGTTCGCTCAGGCGGGTGCGCGGCCGGCCGGGCTCTTCGAGTCGTTCGGGGATGCCGGTTTCCGGTCGGAAGCGGCCGCCGCGTTCGAAGATGCGCAGGATGTTGCCCGGCTGCGACACTTCAAAGCGCGGCAGCGGATCCAGGTACGGGACGACGCCCTTCGCGAGATCGCGTTCATCGGGCGGCGGATTGGTGATCAGGCGCAGCGGAGCGCCGTTCATGCTGTAGACTTCGCCGTAACGGGCACGCTTGAACGGGACCGAGCCGTTGTTGTACAGGGCCGCGCCCCAGAGCATCGCCCCGGTGGTCATGATCTGTTTGCGGTTGGTAGCCACTTCTTTGGGGTGACAGCCCGACGTGCCGCACGAAATGTGATTCACGCGCAGATCGCCCGGATTGACAAAGCGGACGAACTCAGGCGATTCATGATTCAACAGCGTGTAGGAACGTTGCGGGTTGGCGGCCGTGGGCCAGAACTGCGGATACCGCGGCGAGATATGAGCTTTGTATTTGTCAACCGTCGTCGCATCGCCGCCGTGGCAGTCGGTGCAGCCGATGCGGACCGTTTCCTTGCAATGGGGGTCTTTGCTGTTCTCGTGACAGACAATGCAGCCGTGGCTCTTGGCTTGCTTCTCGGCGTCGGTCTGTTTCATCAACTCGACGCCGACCAGCTCGGGCGGCATCGGGAACGGGTCATTGGGATCGGTGGAATAGGAAGCCTTGGCGCCCTGGGCGGATGCGGGTTCCGTCGGTTCCGTGAATGCAATCCATGAGGCAAAGGCGTAAAGCCCCACTCCCAGCAGAATGAACGGCCGGGCATCCCACGAACGGCGAACGGGCACGGGCGCATCCATGCGCAATCTCCCCAACGACAGAACGGGCGCTGTCGGGATTGATCGGCAGGAAGATGGGGGGAACTTGAGGGATAATCGGATTGTGCGACGTTTAGCGGTCAG
>JBBQII010000661.1:0-2747 GCA_038324795.1 Gemmatales bacterium | reverse complement strand
TTCCTGCTCGATCGGGTTCTGGGTGGCGAGGACGAAGAACGGGTTCCGCATCGGGTGGTCGATGCCGCCGATGCTCGCCTTCCGCTCCTGCATCGCCTCCAGCAGCGCGGCCTGCGTCTTCGGCGGGGTGCGATTGATCTCGTCGGCCAGGACGATGTTGGCGAAGATCGGCCCGGGCAGAAACTTGAACATGCGCTGCTTGGTCACCGGGTCATCCTGAATGACTTCGGTTCCGGTGATGTCCGACGGCATCAGGTCGGGGGTGAACTGCACGCGTTTGAAGCTCATGTCCAGCGACTGTGCCAGCGTGCTGACCATCAACGTCTTCGCAAGGCCCGGCACACCCATCAGCAGGGCGTGCGAGCGACAGAAGATCGCCATGAGCAGTTGATCGAGAACGGCGTCCTGACCGATGATGATCTTGCCGACTTCTTTCTTCAGCTTCTTGTGTGCTTCGCGGAGCTTCTCCAGCATCTCCTGATCGTTGCCTTCAGCCGTTGGCGCCATTTCTGGAATCTCTGTGGTATCGATTCTGGGTAGGAAGATCTTTCGGCAGGAACATACGTTATATCTTCCTGACATGCCTTTAGACAAATTCAAAATGGGTAACTCTGCCAATTTCATCAGTTATTCAATCTTCGGTTGATCGGTGAGACCCACGTCCGGGCAACGTGTTTCGCGCTTCGTCCCTTCTTCTTCACCCGAATCTTCCCGGTTGAACGCTGTAAAATGTTGCGAGTTCCGCGGAGTTCGTGCTGCCATTCGGGCTCTGATAATCGTTCGACAGATCTGTCCGCGCTCGCCGGACTGACGGTTCGTCCTAGGATAGTCCGATCGGTTCCAACCTCTTTCGGAGCGTGTCGCGATGTCCCTACCCGGTCAACTGAATCCGCCCACCCGTCTACTGCTGGGGCCAGGCCCCAGCGATGTGCATCCGCGGGTGCTGACCGCCATGGCGACACCGTTGCTGGGCCATCTCGACCCCCAGTTCCTTGAAATGATGCTTGAAACCCAGCAGATGCTGCGCGACGCCTACCAGACCAAAAACCCGCTGACCTTCCCGATCAGCGCCACCGGCATGGCGGGGATGGAAGCCTGCATCGTCAACCTCATCGAGCCCGGCGACAAAATGGTCGTCTGCTGCAAGGGATTCTTCGGCCAGCGCATGATCGAAGTGGCCGGGCGCACGGGGGCCGAGCTGACGGTCCTGAACCAGAAATGGGGCGAGGTCTTCGACCTGAACGTCATCCGCGAGACGCTGCAGCGGGTTCGCCCCAAGGTCCTCGGCATCGTCCACGCGGAAACCTCGACCGGTGCCCATCAGCCGATCGAAGAACTTGGCAAGCTGTGCCATGAGTTCGACACGCTGCTGCTCATCGACGCGGTCACATCGCTCGGCTGCGTGCCGTTGCACATCGATACCTGGGGCGTCGACGCGGTGTACAGCTGCACCCAGAAGGGGCTCAGCTGCCCGCCAGGTCTTTCGCCCATCAGCTTCAGCGCCCGGGCCGAGGAAGCTCTGGCGAAGCGCAAGACCAAGGTGCAAAGCTGGTACTTCGACCTGACCAGTATCCGCACCTACTGGGGCAGTGACCGGGCATACCATCATACCGCACCGATTACGATGATCTACGCGCTGCGTGAAGGGCTGCGACTGTTGCACGAGGAAGGGTTGGAACCCCGCTGGGCCCGGCACAAGAAGAACCACCTCGCGCTCAAGGCGGGCTTGCAGGCGATCGGCCTGACCTACACCGCTCAGGAAGGCAACCAGCTGCCGCAGCTGAATGCGGTGAAAATTCCGGACGGAGTGGATGACCTGGCCATCCGCAAGCGCCTGTTGACCGAGTTCGGCATCGAGATCGGCGGCGGCCTGGGCGACTTCAAGGGGAAGGCTTGGCGCATCGGCCTGATGGGCTACAACAGCCGGCCCAACAATGTGTACCTCATCCTCGGCGCACTGGAACAGTGCCTGACGGGTGCCGGAGTCAAGATCGAACCGGGAGCCGGCGTTGCGGCGGCCGAGAAGGTGTATTTGGGTTGAAGCGGGGCGATGGATAGTTTCTTACCTACGGCCTTCCACGCAAGATGCGAAAGGTTTTTCTGCGAGCGTGGGCCCTACGGCCCGATGCTCGCCAGTCTTCCGGTTGCAACTTGCCGCGTTCCACTCCGGGATCAAAACGTCGCATTCAACGCGTCTGCAAAATTGCGATGCACGCCCGACATCGTAAGTGATTGCTTCTCCCCTGCCTTCACCTTCAGTCCATCGTCGAATTCGCTCATCGCGGCCACCATGGTCGCGATGAAGGCGATTGCTGAACCGATGGCGAAGTACTTGGCCGCGGGGCTGTCGAACTCCGAGAGTATCCACGCCGCCACGCCGGCGATGATCGTGAGAATGAAGCCCTTGAAGAACGTTTTGTTCGATTGCCGCCCGCGGCGTCGATGGTATGTGCATACGGGCAGCGACAGCGTGATCCCCTTCTTCGTCCAGAGCAGTGCCCCGAGCGCCGCCGTTGCCGCCATCATCGCCAACGACGCAGCGGTATTCACCTGAAACTCCTGTTGCCGAACCTGCGTGGCGGGTTTACCGCAGCAGACGCATACACGCGACAGCGTTGACAGCCGTTCCAGTGGAATTGTCACCCGGGCCATGCGTTTTCCTTGTGACGATTACCGCATCAAGTAAGCCGCACCGACAACTGCAGCGAGCGTCAATCCGATCAGTGCCAAGGCAATGCCCCGCGTCT
>JBBQII010000660.1:0-2753 GCA_038324795.1 Gemmatales bacterium | reverse complement strand
AGGTTGTCGCCGCGTTCATGATCGTAGCGGATGCCGACGATGTCGTAGCCCAGCGCGATCGAGAGGTGCAACAGCGGCCGATGGGCGTTGTGGCATTCAACGCGGATGGTTTCGTATTCGTGCTGGCGTGCCCAGTCGTGGGCTGCATCCATCAGTTGTGAGGCGACGCCCTGCCGGCGGAAGTCGGGCAATACGCCGTAAAACCAGGCGAAAAACGTGGTAGGCTTCAGTTCGAAGCCGAGGAAGAATCCGACCGGCCGATCCTTGACGCGGGCTACCATCTGCAGGATGTTGTACCGGCCAAGGTAGCGCCGGCGGAATCCCGCGAGATCCCGCGAAGGGCGGAAGATCTGGTCGTAAAGATCGACGATGAGCGGCAATTCTTCCATCTCAACCACGTCAATCACTGCATCGGCCATCAAATACCCCGGTCAAATGTCAGCGGTGGTCCTGCGGGCGATGCAGCGTGGCGACCAGTTCGGTCCAGGCGACAACCTTCCAGTCTGGCAACGGCTCGGTTGATTCGTCTTCCGGCTCGTCGGCAGCGGGCATGACGGACGCTTCTTCGCCATCCTCATCATCCATCTCGTCGGCGGCTTCGCCGATGGCGACGGGTTCATGTTCTTCGGCAAACGCGACCGCAGCAACCGGGGCCGTTTCCTCGGCGTCACCCGCTGCGATCGGGGCTGCATCGCCACCGCTCTTTTTGCGGCGCCGGCGACGGCGTTTGCGTTTGCCGGTGCCACCTTCTTCGGACGTTGATTCGGTTGGGGCTTCATCGTCGAAAAGGCCCGGGCCGTCTTCGACCACTGCTTCTTCAACGCCATCATCGTGAACGGCGGGAATCACCGCGGGTTCTTCCTCGTCGAAACTGCCGAATGCATCGTCAGTTTCCGACTCCGGTTCCAGCTCCGGCTCGGGTTCGCGCACGGGGGCGGGCCTCTTCACCGGGGCGGGCGCAGGCTTGGCCAAAGCGGGAGCGGGCTTGGCGGTATCAGCCGAGTCGAGCCCCAAATCAGCAGCGAGGGAATCCCAGGCTGAGTCGTTGTGCGTGTCCGAAGGTCCGTTCATAGTGATCCAGAAGAGGAATAGGCCAGCAGTTGCCAGAAGGGAATGATATTGACCCGGGACGGGAAAGACGAGCGAAAGGAAGGTTGCCGGCCGTCGTCGGTGATCGACCACCACGGAGGTAAGACCGATAAGACCCGCGGTTGCTCGAAGAGCGAGTCGCATCGTAGCCAGCGGTACTTTTAATCCGGGGAGATGCGTATTACCGGGCACGCCGTCGGGATGTCTGCTAAACATCCGTGACTGCATTCGTACAATCAGCTTGTGTCGCCAATCATCGCCGGGTAGGGATCGATGTCGGATCCATTGTTGAAACCGTTGAACGTGCGCCGTGTCGGCGACGGGCTGACCATCGGCTGGAATGATGGCGTGCGTACCCACGCTTCATGGCGCACGCTGCGGGACAAATGCCCCTGTGCCACCTGCCTCGACAAGACCGAGAAGCCGCCCGACCCGTTTCGCATTCTGAGTGACAAGGAAATCGCGGCCGGCGCGCCGGTCCCCGTGCAAATGAATGCCCGAGGTCACTACGCCTACCAGATCGTCTGGAACGACGGACACGATACGGGAATCTACTCGCTCGATTATCTCCGCCAGATCAGCAACCCCGTCCCCGCGGACGGCAAGGAGAATTGATGCATCCGCCACAAGGCATGCCCCCGAAGATGGCCATCCCCGGCGTGAAGTACCTGATCGCCGTCGCCAGCGGCAAGGGTGGCGTCGGCAAGTCGACCGTGGCCGCCAACCTCGCGCTCGCGCTGAAGTTGCACGGCCAACGTGTCGGCCTGATGGATGCCGATATCTACGGTCCCAGCGTCCCCACCATGATGGGGCTGGGCATGGTTGACCAGACCACCACGCCGTTCCCGATCGAGAAGTACGGCATCAAGCTGATGTCGATGGGCTTTCTCGTCGATCAGAATCAGGCGGTCATCTGGCGCGGGCCGAAGGTCGCTCAGGCGGTCGCGGCGTTCCTTGGCCAGATCAACTGGGGCGATCTCGATTATCTCATCATCGACCTGCCCCCCGGTACCGGCGACGCGCAACTGACGCTGACGCAGCAGGCCCCGCTGACCGGCGCGGTAGTCGTCACCACCCCGCAGGACATCAGCCTGATCGACGCCCGCAAGGGGCTGAAGATGTTCAACGAAGTGCGCGTGCCAGTGATCGGCGTCATCGAGAACATGAGCTACTTTATGGGCGACGACGGCAAGCGCTATGAGATCTTCCGCCACGGCGGCGGCCAGAAACTCGCGCGAGAAGGCGGCGTCCCCCTGCTCGGCGAGATCCCGATCGACCCGCGCGTGGCCGAGTGCGGCGACACGGGCGAACCGATCGTCAGCCGCTATCCGGACAGTCCGGTCGCGAGCGCGTACCTGAAATTGGCACTGGTCGTGATGGATGAATCGCGAAGAACAGCGGGCCAGTCCGATTTGCCGGAAGTGCAGTTGTAGGCGCGATCTGCATGTCGACCACATCCACTCCGTGACGACGCGCAGCGCTCCGCGTCGCGGCTTCACGGAGCCCCGTTCAATACTGAAAGTGCTTGATCTTCTCGCCCCGTTCACCGATCTCGGTCATCGCTTCGATGCCGATTTCCAAGTGGATGTTTACCCAATTCTCCGTGACCAGCCGGTCCGATTCCTCGGTCTTCACGCCTTCGGGGTAGTAGGGCATGTCGGAGA
>JBBQII010000659.1:0-2754 GCA_038324795.1 Gemmatales bacterium | reverse complement strand
TTTCTGCCCCGCCCCAAGCGATGGACGGTAGCGGAGTTTCATCGTCTGTTAACCGATGACATGTTTGAAGGAACAAAGCCCGTTTTGCTCGACGGGGAGATTATCGAAATGCCCAACCCCGGACCGCCGCACGACCAGAGTGTCGGCCTCGCTGATTATGTCTTCAAGGGCGTTTTCGCGAAAGGATACTGGGTTCGCATTCGGCAAAGTCTGGCATTGTCACAATGGTCTGACCCCATGCCCGATCTCGCGGTTGTACTTGGCTCACCGCGTGACTATCCGATTCTGCCGACGACGGCAGTTCTGGTAGTGGAGGTGTCAGATTCTTCGATCGACATCGATTTGGGCCGCAAGGCAGCCCTGTATGCTGCCTTGCGTATTCCCGACTATTGGGTTGTCGACCTGAATGGCCGACAAGTGGTTGTTCACCGCGACCCGCAGCCCGATCCGAAAGACCCCACAAAAAGCCGCTACACGCAGTCGACGCCCTACGACGCAGGAAGCAGCGTCAGTCCATTGGCGATGCCAGGCTCGGCAGTCAACATTGCTGATCTGCTGCCGTAGAACGTGTGATCGATTCGGGTATTCATATGTCAGTGATGCCTCCTCCAATCCGATTACGTTCCCGGCCACGCCTACCAGTCGACGGCTGCGCTTACCAGTGGACGGTGGATGAGTTCCACTCACTGAAGGACAGCGGCTGGTTCTCCGGAACGAAGGCGATTCTGCCGCGAGGGGAGATTTTCTCCATGCCCGCTGCCGGACTTCAGCATGATGTCGCGCAATCGGATTGCGAGGATGTTCCTAGCGATCTGTTCTCCGGTGATTTTCGGGTCCGTAAGCAGATGGGCCTGAAGCTGAATCTCCGGACCGACCCGGTGCCTGACATTGCAGTGGTTGCCGAGCGACGTTACACCCACTCTTCAACCCCTTCAACCGCACTACTTGTTGTCGAAGTCTCGGATACGTCAAGTGTGCTGGACCGCGGCGAGAAGGCGGGGCTTTATGCCGCGGCCGGCATCCCGGAATACCGGGTGATCGATATCAACGCCCGGCAGTTGATCGTGCATCGCGACCCTGCTCGTGATGGCGACGATGCGGAGTCGGCCCGGTATTGATCGCTTGCGTTTCCGGATGACACAAACTCGGTCCGATGTCTTGCGATGCAGGGGCAACCTATCAAGGTTGCGGATCTGCTCAGCAAGCGCCCGCCGGCATAACCGGCACGCGATCGCCGGCGGTTTCCGCAATGTCTCTCAATTCCCTCAACTCCTCCGTCCTTTCCGGGCGATGAAACCGGAGACCCCCGGTTCCGTCGCACCCCGAGAGGACGCCACTGCATGCCATCGCGCATTTCCATCCTGATGCTGTTGATGATCGCCCCGTTCGCCACGGCTGAAGAACGGCGGACCTTCACCGTCTCCGTCGATCGCAAGCCATCCGGCACGACCCAACTCTCGATCCAGAAACGCGATGACGGCTCGGTGGTTGCAACCACCCAGGCCGATGTGACTGTGCGCATCGCGTTCATCACCTACAAGTATGCGTTCCGCGGCATGGAAGTCTGGAAGAACGGCAAGCTCACGGAAGTTGCCACCGCCACGAACGACAACGGCAGGAAGCACAGCGTGACGCTGCTCCCCGGCCGTGATGGGCTGGATGTGGTCGCCGACGGCAAGGCGAGCAATCTGAAGGGCGACGTCTGGCTGACAACTTACTGGAAGCTGCCCGCCGAAGGCCAGCGCGGGCCTAAGGTCACTCTGCTTGATGCCGATA
This sequence comes from Gemmatales bacterium, assembly GCA_038324795.1. Taxonomy (GTDB): domain Bacteria; phylum Planctomycetota; class Planctomycetia; order Gemmatales; family Gemmataceae; genus JAIOQJ01. Next base: position 978 of record JBBQII010000659.1, on the reverse strand, counting down.
CCGGCAAGCTGATCGAGGCGAAACTGGAACGTGTCGGCAAGGAAAAGCTGACCGTCCTCAGCGAAGTGGCCGAGTGCGAGCACTACCGTCTGTCGGGCGGCGTGCAGGTCGACCTCTGGTTCGACGCGGACGGCCGCCTCGTTCGGCAGGAGTCGATCGAGGAAGGGCACCGCACGGTGCTGGAACTGTCCCGGCTTACGAAAGACTGACCCTCGGCCACGGATCCACCCCAACCCCGAACACGGGATAATTTCACCATGATCAGTCGGCAGGACATCCTTCAGACGCTCAGTGAGTTTCTTGAATCAGACGCAGACGTGCAACTGGATTCGCTGAGCGAAGACCTGTCGCTGCGCGAAGGACTGGGGCTCGACTCCGTCGACCTCGTCGGCGTGATCATGCGGATCGAAGGCCACTACCGGATCCGGTTGACGCATGCGGAACTGGAGACGGTCGCCAACGTGGGGACACTGCTGGATCTGATCGAGGCGAAGGTGAATGCGAACGTCGCTCAAGCGGCGTGAGTGAGCGTGCCATCGTTCATTTCGCGGCGTTGCGGCAGCAGCGCCGCCAGCTCGGCACTGTGCGTGACGACGACGAGGATCGTCTTCTGTTCCGCGTGCAGTTCCATAAGCAGTTGGCCGATCGCCTGGGCGTTCTTGCGGTCAAGGTTGCCGGTCGGTTCATCGGCCAGCAGCAACAGCGGCTTCTGAATCAACGCCCGGGCGACCGCGACGCGCTGCCGTTCTCCGCCTGACAGTTCAGCAGGCAAGTGCCCCAATCGCTGGCCGAGTCCGACGCGTTCGAGCAGGGCCTTTGCGTGCTTCTCCACATCATTTGCTGATCGATCCGGGTTGACCAGCGTCGGCAGCAGCACGTTCTCGAAGACCGAGCACTGCGGCAGCAGGTGATGGTCCTGAAACACGAAGCCGATGCGCCGATTGCGGAAGCGGGCCAGTTCCGGCTCCGGCAGCGTGA
>JBBQII010000658.1:0-2758 GCA_038324795.1 Gemmatales bacterium | reverse complement strand
GTAGCCGCGTTCGCCAGAACGCGGGTTTCCCGCACTCTGGCGAGTGCGGCTACAAATCATTCGAGGTGTGACAGAGCACTAGCATTCAACCATCGAGGCCAGCCTGAATAAAGATCGATTGGTCCTCCGCGACTTATGGGCCCTGTTCCTGCAATTCATCGATGGCCAGATTGCGGCCGCGCTTGAATTCATTCAAGCGGGTATACAGCCGTTGACTCGGCGGTACGCCATAATCGGGATCGCCGACCTTGATTCGAATCACAGCGAGGCGAGTGGCATCGGAACGTTCCGTTTCCTCGACCCGATTCATGACTTCATCCAGCGTCAGGGACTCTTCGCCGATGCGGAAGAATTTGCCGCCGGTTGATGCCGCGGAGAGAACAAAGATGTCCATCTCCCCTTTGCGGACCTCGCCGGCCTTCGGCGTCGGGTTCTCCACTTTCAGTGGCGTTTTCACCACTTCGCTGGATCTGCCTTCGTTGTTGTTGGACGGGTCGGCACCGCCTTTGCCGCCGAGGCCCATGCCGCCATCGCCCCCCAGCAACATGTATACGGCCACGGCCGCGGCGGTACCGCCGCCGGCTTTGGCAACCTTGGCCGGCCTGGTTTGATTCGTCTTCGACACCCAGCGCGTCAGAAAACCGGTGCCGATGAAGCCGAACACGAAGCCGCCGGCCACGGCCAGAACGGTGATGACCGTCTTCTCGATCGCGCCGAATTCGCCCAAAAGCGGGTACATTATTTCTCCTTCGACGATTCCAGCAGGCCGAACGGACTGTCGATCCGCAACGGCACATCGCGAAACCAGTTGCGGAACTGCCGAACTTGCGGACCGCTTGGAAACCCGGAGAGCACACGCGGCATCAGGATCACGAAGTACGGGTCACGTTCCGGGGTGAGCAGTTTGTGCGTGTCGATCACGTCCTGGGCGCTGCGCGGGTCGGTCACAAGTTGCGGCTTGCCGTTCCTGTAGTAAATCAGGCTGCCGTCCTTCGGGTCAATATCGAGCACGCAGATGCTATACCGGTCGGCCGGGTTCTTGCGTTCCGCTTGAAGTTGGGCTACATCTTTGCGCGCGCGATCGAGTTCCGCCTTTACTGCTTGCAGTTCCCGTTCCACCGACGTGGGATCGGCAGTCTTTTTCTCTTCTTCCTCGCTGCGTTTCTGCTCGCTGACGACCGGCAACAGAAGAAACATGCAGAACAGTAGAATCAGAACGTCGATCAGCGGGATGAAAAATCGCGTGACGGAACGCGTGGGTCGATTGATCACGCGCGGCCCTCCCGTTTGGGCGGGCCGCCGCCGGCCAGCGAGCGGATCAGATCTCTGCCGACCTGCGCGACCCACGTCGGCAGGATGTTGATCAGCGCCATGAACAGGCCGCTGCCGGTGGCCGTGATGGCCGGGGCATAGCGCTTGATGACTTCCTGCGGCGCGAAATCGGTCGAGTTGAACGTCTGCAGAATCGCGGCCACCGTGCCAATTAACCCGAGAAGGGGGAACCACTCCGCGGCCTGTGCGAGGTGCGTCAGCCAGGGGTCGGGCCCCTCATCGAAGCCGTCACCTTGCCATTTCAATGCCCGGCGGACGAGAAGAGTCTGCGTCACGAACAGCAGGGTTCCCATCCCGAGAATCAACCAGTCGATCGCGGAGATTCTGACGCGTTGAATGTAGTAGCGCTGGGCATCGGCGGGGATCGACGCGGCGACGAGCACGGCCACGGCCGCCGGCACCAATGCGAAGACGAGCGGCAACAGGTGCTGAATGATCAGTCGTCGCACATCAGCCTCCAAGGCGAGCGGGGGACGTCAGTCCCCTGTTGGGGGAAGGCGGCGTTCCAGGAACCAGTCGGGCAGGGCCTGGATGCGGCCCTCGCGGTCGACGCAGACAAGCGTCGTATTCCCCTCGGCGATCAAGCGGCCTTCGCGCTTCACTTCGTACTTGTGTTCAATCCGGATCGGCGTCGTGCGGGCTACCGTGGTGCGGATCGTCAACAGGTCGTCGTAGTACGCCGGCAGTTTGTACTTCACTTCGATCTTCGCGAGCACCAGCAGGAAACCGGCATCTTCCATGTCCTTGTAGGTCAGACCCAGGTCACGCAGCAACTCGGTGCGGGCCTGCTCGAAGTAGACGAGGTAGTTCGCATGATGAAGCAAACCCATGCGATCGGTTTCCGCGTAGCGAACGCGGATGCAGATCTCGCCGCTGGTCGGTTGCTCGCTCACTCGATGATTCCCCAGCGATACCACGGCCAGTAGATCACCACCGCGCGACCCAGCATGAGCCGGCTGGGAACCTGCCCCCACGAGCGGCTGTCAGCACTGGAGTTAACGTTGTCGCCGAACATCAGGTAGTGATCGGGCTGCACGAAGTAGGTCTGCACATCGCCGCAGGAGGTGGGAATGGGCCCCCATTCGCGCTCGAACGCCCGCGCTTCAGCGGCGGGCAGGCCGGGCCCGGGTTGCGGCAGGCTGCAGCGGTATTGCAGATCACGCCAAAGGCTGACACGGCTTACGGTCACGTTGCCCCTGGCACCGACGCGTGCCGGCTGCAGCAGATCATTCGCTTCGTACGGCTCGAACTCGCGTGCCGGGTCGGAGGGCGGATAGTCGGACTGGTCGCGGCCGAAGCCGAGCGACTTGCCATCGACCCAAACCGTCAGCCGGGCATCGAAGTTGGCGAACCGCAGCTTGTAGCTGCCCGACGACGTCATTGATGTCGGATGGCTGCCCATTTCGCGCAGTTCCTCACCATCTTT
>JBBQII010000657.1:0-2766 GCA_038324795.1 Gemmatales bacterium | reverse complement strand
GGCGGCGGTTGTCAGCCCGCGAAGCAGAGGCGGAAGCGTGGGTGGGCATCCTGGACCTGGCCGGCGAGTTCCCGGCGGCGTGGCGGTCGCGGTCACGGCCGGGTTATCGGTCGCTGCCCGTGTTGGATGCAACCGCCCCGTCCGAGGAGGAGCTGCGGTCGGCCGTGGCGTGGGTCGCCGAGGCTGCTGCGGCGGGGCCGGTGTACGTCCACTGCGCTTTAGGGCACGGACGGAGCGCGTGCGTAGTTATCGCGTACTTGCTCTCGGTCGGGGCGGTGAGAACTGTCGCCGAGGGAGTGCAGATCCTGCGGTCGTTGCGGCCGGGTGTTCGCCTGCACCCACCCCAACTCCGGCTGCTTCGCCGGTTCGAGCCGCCGCCCGTCAGCCAAGAGGCCGAACCATCATATGGCCTTTGAATGTTTAGTTCGTTCCTTTCGCGGGAACGGATTTCTCTTCGTTCGGCGTCACCTCGCGCGAAGGGGTTCAACTTCAACGAACTCTCATTGCGCCGGGGTGGTTCGGGTTCGTGCTGCCGCCCGGGGGCTTGAAATTGGCTCACCCTCTAAAGCCACGACGACATTCAGTGTGCCGAGGATTCAGCGGGGCGGGCGATCCGGCGCATCCGGCCGTATCGGGCTGTAGCTGCGACAACTTTGAGCAACGGGTGCGGGTGTTTCAGAGTAGCGAGCACGCGAAAACGAGTGCTCTACGGCAAAGTCGCCGCTCGTTGACGTGCTGTCAGACTGCAGTCACTTCGGGCACATGCGTTGAGTGCATTGAAGGCGTGGGCGGGATAGGGCAGAGCCGGCGCATCTGTTCGAGAAGGGGTTTGATGCCGATTGGTTTGTTCAGGTAGGCGTCGACACCCAGAAATTCGGCGAAGGCACGCTGCTGGTCGCTGATGTTGGCGGTCAGCATGATGAATGGCGTATTGAGATGTTCGAGCTGCTTGATCCGTTCCAGGACGATGAAGCCGCTCATCTTCGGCATCATCATGTCGCAGACGATCAGGTCGGGGCGATCAGCGATGGCGCGCTGGAGTCCCGCATGCCCGTCAGCCGCGGTAATCACGCGATAACCCTGGTCCTCCAGAATCATCTTCATGTCGCCGCGAATGTCAGCATCATCGTCGATCAATAGAATGGTCGGAACGGCGACCACAGTCAACGCTCCCGTCCTGTGATTCATTGGCTTGAGATTCCTTTCTCTGCAAGGGGTCCTATGGGGAGCATAGCAGCACAAACCGCCAGAAACAAATAAGGCGACCCAAAAAGAGTTTCTTGCCCAGCCGAAATAGCCGTCACAACCGGAACATCGTCCCCAAAGCAGCGAAATTGTAAGTTCATGCCGCGCAACACGATCAAACGCAAATCACCGCCAAAGCCCATCCTGTCACCCAGCGCGCAGGGCTATCGCATGCCCGCCGAATGGGAGCTGCACGCAGGTACGTGGATCGCATGGCCCCATCGCCGCAGCGATTGGCCGGGCAAGCTGCCGCCGATTCCCTGGGTCTATGGGGAGTTTGTGCGCTGGCTGCATCACAACGAAGTAGTGAACATTCTGGTGAACGATTTGAAGGCGGAGCATCAGGCGAGCCAGGTGCTGCAGCGGGCCGGCGTCAATTTGAAGCAGATCCGCTTCCACCGTTGGCGGACCGACCGCGTCTGGACCCGGGATTCAGGCCCCATCTTCCTGCTCGCGCCGGACGACAAGAAAGGTGTGCTGGATTGGCACTTCAACGCGTGGGCCAAGTACCCGGACTGGAAGAACGACGACAAGCTGCCTTCACTTGTGGCCGACAGGCTGGGCCTGGTCAGTTGGCAGCCGATGAGCAATGGCCGTCGGTTGGTGCTGGAAGGCGGCAGTATTGATGTGAACGGGCAGGGGTTGCTGCTGACCACCGAAGAATGCCTGCTGAGTGATGTGCAGGCCCGTAATCCCGGTTTGAGCCGGGAAGACTTGGAACAGGCGTTCAGCGATTACCTCGGCGTGCGTAAGACACTGTGGCTGAATTGCGGCATCGTCGGTGACGATACCCATGGCCATATTGACGACCTGGCCCGCTTCGTGGGCGTCCGTACCATCGTGGCGGTGCGGGAAACCAAGTCTGCTGACGACAACTATGAACTGCTTGAAGAAAACTGGGAACGCCTGCAGGGGATGACCGATTTCGACGGCCGATCGCTTGAAATCGTACCGCTGCCGATGCCTGCTCCGCTGTACTTCGACGGGCAACGGCTGCCGGCCAGTTACGCCAACTTCTACATTGCCAACAAACTGGTGCTGGTGCCGACCTTCAATGATCCGCATGACCGGATCGCGCTGGGTACTCTGTCCGACCTGTTCCCGGGTCGGACTGTGGTCGGCATCCACGCGGTGGACCTCGTCTGGGGGCTCGGGACACTGCACTGCATGACGCAACAGGAACCGGAACACCCGGGGCCGGATGAATAAGGCGACGCCGCAAGCGGCTTGCCGGGATTTGCTGAATTCCGCAGTTTGTCACATCGACCCCCAGGATCACCCTTCAAATCCTAAAATTCGATCAAGTCGGCCAAGTTTCACATGGAAAAGCTGGAGCGATTCTGCGGGTCGTGCCGATAACTCCCATACTGACGGCTGTCGGGGCGCACACTCTACGGGGTATCGCGTCGCGTTGCCACGGCACGGGGACGTGAGCCCCCGCTTCATCTGGTCTTTGCCCTGGAAAGGTTCGTTGCCATGGTCTACTACCAGACACACGGCCAACTCGAACACGGACGATCC
>JBBQII010000656.1:0-2766 GCA_038324795.1 Gemmatales bacterium | reverse complement strand
GGCAGCACCTTCGTCAACTCCGCGACTTCGTCCTTCGAGGTCAGGTCGATGATCTGCTGCTCCTCGGCGAGGGTCGGATAGCCGACCTTCACGCTGAACATGAAACGGTCCAACTGGGCTTCCGGCAGCGGATACGTGCCTTCCTGTTCGATCGGATTCTGCGTGGCAATGACGAAGAACGGGTCGGGCAGCTTGTGCGATTCCTGCCCTGCACTGACCTGCCGCTCCTGCATGGCTTCGAGAAGCGCGGCCTGCGTCTTGGGTGGCGTCCGGTTGATTTCGTCCGCAAGCAGGATGTTCGTGAAGATCGGCCCGCGGACGAAGCGGAACTCGCGCTTGCCTTGGTCGTTTTCGTCCAGCACCGTCGTCCCGGTGATGTCCGACGGCATCAGATCCGGTGTGAATTGGACGCGCTTGAAGCCGACATCCAGAATCTGGGAAAGACTCGACACCATCAGCGTCTTCGCCAGGCCGGGGACGCCGACGAGCAGGACGTGCCCGCGGGTGGCGATCGCGGCGATCAGCTGATCGAGCACGTCGGTCTGGCCGATCAGTACCTTGCCGAGCTGCTTTTTCATCTGCGCCACGACGGCGGCAAACTTGACGAGTTGTTCGGGGTCGATGTCGGCACTCACGCGGGCGCTCCTTCATGGGGGTACGGAAGCCATTCTACCGGAGCGGACTGTTGCGGCGGTTTCCGTAGCATTTCCTCATGGAGAAATTCCCGCGACACCCCGAAGACGATGACCCCGAAAAGGATCGCCACAACGCTCGCCGCATCGATCCCGAACTTGCCCCCGGAGAAGTCTTCGGCGTTGCAGCGGACGACACCCCGCCGACTGAACCGAAAGCCGCCGAGCCGGTTCGCAAGCGGAAGAGGAAGCGCAAGCCGCTTCTCGACGGAGCGGGTCGGGAAATCCCGAAGGACCGGATTCTCGATCGGGAGGAGCTTGAACCGCAAGCACCCTGGTGGACGTTGCCGGCGATCTTCGGGACCATCGGCGGTCTGGTAATCCTGGCCGTGATCGTCGCCATCAGCATGAAGGCTAAGAATGCCGGGGCCACGGTCGGTGCAATGCTCCTGGTGGTCGCCGTGGTGATTGTCGCCCTGCAGAGTATGCTGGTGACGACGTTGCTTTGGTTCATCGGCGGTTTCTTCGGCATCGACTACGGGCCGATCCTTCAAGGCATCGTCCGCATCGTCTCGGTCGTGGTGCTGACGGACGGGCTGACGATGGCCTTCAGCCAATGCTCGCCCTGCGGGGCGATGGTTGCGGCGATGTTTGCGTTCGGAGCGTTTCAAGTGCTGTTCAAACTGAGTCTTCAGGAAACGCTGCTCAGCGTCGGCGGCATCATCGGGGCGTCGTGGATTCTCAATGCCGTCATCGTCGTGATTCTGATCAGCAAGGCTGCCGCCAAGGCCTGATTCTCACCGACCTTTGGGATGAAAACTACATGGACGAGTTGTGGTTTCAGGTTCAGGACATCCTCGGCAAAGTCTTCACGTGGGACAAGCCGCTGGGCTTCCTCAATCCGGACGTCTGGAAGGAAGTGCTCGGCAAGCCGGGCGTGTTCTGGGCGGCGCTGATCGTCATCAACCTGATCGTGTTCGTCGAAACGGGACTCCTCGTCGGCTTTCTGCTGCCCGGCGATTCGCTCCTGGTCATCGTCGGCTTCGTTGCCTCGCAGAGCGGCTGGAACCTGCCGCTGGTCATCGGGACGCTCTGCGTCTCCGCCATCGTAGGCGACTCGCTCGGATACTGGATCGGCCTGAAGGCCGGGCCGCGGATCTTCTCCCGACCGGATGGCCGCCTCTTCAAGCAGAGTTACCTGCGGCAGGCGCGTGAGTTCTACGAGAAGCACGGCGGGAAGACGATCATCATGGCCCGCTTCGTCCCCATCGTGCGGACCTTCGCGCCGGTCGTCGCGGGGGCCGGCAACATGAACTACCGCACCTTCCTCGTCTACAACGTGGTCGGCGGCATCGGCTGGGTTGTCAGCATGATCCTGTTCGGCTACTTCCTGATCGACCTCGTCGACCCCGTACTTCGCCCCCTGTTCGGTCCCGAGTTCACGATCGCCAAGCACATCGATAAGCTCGCCGTCGTCATCATTCTGGTTTCCGTCGGCCCGATCGTCTGGAAGGCGATTTCCGCACGGTTGAAACGAAAAACTGAACCTGCCGTCGTCGCGACCGCAAAGTAAAGGAACGCACCATGCCTGCCGATGCCATGAACGCCTACCTGCGCGACCAACTCGCGGAGTTGAAGAAGAAGGGGCTGCACAAGGCCGAGCGGCGGATCGAGTCGCCGCAGGACACGACGATCACCGTGAACGGCCGCGAAGTCGTCAATTTTTGTGCGAACAACTACCTGGGGCTGGCCAATCACCCGGAGATCGTCGAAGCGGCCTTTGACGGGCTGAAGACCTGGGGTTACGGGCTGGCGAGTGTTCGCTTCATCTGCGGCACCCAGTCGATCCACAAGCAGGCCGAAGCGCAAATCGCGTCGTTCTTCGGCAAGGCCGATTCGATCCTGTACATCTCCTGCTTCGATGCCAATGGCGGGCTGTTCGAACCGCTGCTCGGGGCCGAAGACGCGATCCTGTCGGATGAACTCAATCACGCCAGCATCATCGACGGCATCCGTCTCTGCAAGGCGCAACGCCATCGCTACAAACACAACAACATGGCCGACCTGCGGCTGAAGTTGGACGAAGCGAAAAACGCCCGCTTCAAGATGATCTTCACCGACTCGGTCTTCAGCA
>JBBQII010000655.1:0-2769 GCA_038324795.1 Gemmatales bacterium | reverse complement strand
GCCACAGCGGTCCCGCCGCCACGGAGCCGGGCACCGTGCATCCGCCGAGTTTCCCGACCTGTCACGTCTGCCAGATGTACGCCCCGTGGAACGGCGGGCAGGTCCTCTTCGGCGACGGGCACGTTCAGTTCATCCGTACTTCGATCAACGTCGACACCTGGGCCGCACTTAGCAGCATGAACGCGGGAGATACCCCCGGTGACTTCTGAACCCGAACCGCGCAGCCGCCTGCGGCTGTACGTGACCATCATGATCGTACTGGCGGCGGCCGTCACCCTCGTTTACTGGCCGGGCTGCCGGAAGTACCCGGTCGCCAAAAGCCCGGAGTCAATGCGGCTGATCAAGCTGCTGTATTCCGCCTGCAGCGCGCAGGACGACGCACGGCTGACGCAGGTCGAACAGGAAGTGGAGAAAGCCGAGATCAATGATGCCGAGAAGAAAGCCTTCGGAAGCATCACCGCGACTGCGCGTCGCGGTGAGTGGGAAAAGGCACGGCAGGAAGCGATGAAGTTCGCTGAGGATCAAGTGAAACGATGACGGCGGGCGACGCCGCAAGCGGTTACTTCACACCCAGCAGTTCCACTTCGAAGATCAGGTCGGCCTTCTGGGGGATCACGGGCGGGCGGCCCTTTTCGCCGTAGGCGAGTGTATACGGGATCGTCAGCTTGCGTTTGCCGCCGATCTTCATGCCGGCCACGCCTTCGTCCCAACCCTTGATGACCTGCCCGGCCCCGAGCTGGAACGTGAACGGTTCCTTGCGGTCGAGGCTGCTGTCGAACTTCTTGCCGTTGGTCAATGTGCCGGTGTAGTGCACGGTCACGTCCTGGCCGGCCTTGGCTTCCGCGCCGTCGCCGACCTTTTGATCCTTATACTTCAGGCCCGACTTGGTGGTGACGGTGCCTTCTTCGTCCTTGAGGTCTTTGGTGTCGGCCGCCTTGACGGACGAAGGGCGCGACTGTTCGACCAGCACGACGGTCAGGGTCGGGATGATCGCCAGGCCGAGGATCGCCAGAACGCCGTATCCGAGTTTCGACATGAATTCAACTCCTTGAAGAAATAGCGGGTCGATCAATCATACTACCTTGAGCAACTCGACTTCGAACGTCAGTTCCGCGCGGGCGGGGATGACGGGCGGAGAGCCGCGTTCGCCGTAGCCCAACGTGTGCGGGATGACCAACTTGCGTTTGCCGCCGATCTTCATGCCGGCAACGCCTTCGTCCCAGCCCTTGATGACCTGCCCGGCCCCGAGCTTGAATGCGAACGGCTTGCGGCGGTCGTGGCTGCTGTCAAACTTGCTGCCGTCGGCCAGCGTGCCAGTGTAGTGCACCTCGACCGTATGGCCGGCCACGGCCTCGGTCCCGGTGCCTTCAGTGATCTCTTCGTACTGCAGGCCTGATGCGGTTGTAGTCAATTCAATCTCCCGTTTGTCGAACGCTTTAAATTGCGGCAGATTGTTTTACCGGTTATCGCAGCGGTTGCCACCCCGCGAACGATTCGGGGCCGGGAAGCACCTCCTCGATGCGCAGCAACTGGTTGTACTTCGCCAGTCGTTCGCTGCGGGCGATCGAGCCGATTTTGATCTGCCCCGCCCCGGAACCGACAGCCAGATCGGCGATCGTGGCGTCTTCCGTCTCGCCGCTGCGCGCGGAAACGACGGGCCGATAGCCGGCCGCGCGGGCTTCGTCCATCACGCGCAATGTCTCGGTCAGCGTGCCGATCTGGTTCACCTTGATCAGGATGCTGTTGCCCGCCCCGCGCGCGATGCCCAACTTCAGGCGTTCGGAGTTGGTCACGAACAGGTCGTCGCCGATCAGCTGCACGCGTGAACCCAGCTTGTCCGTCAGCAGTTTCCAGCCTTCCCAGTCATCTTCCGCGCAGCCGTCCTCGATGCTGATGATCGGATAGCGGTCGCACCAGGTGGCCAGCATGTCGACCATCTGCTGTCGGCTGCCGAGCTTGTACGTCTGCTTCTGTTCATCGAAGAAGTGCGTCGATGCAATGTCGAGCGCGATGCCGGCCTGCTGGCCGGATTCGTGCATCGCCTGCGTGACCAGCGCCAGTGCCGACTCGTTGGACGGCAGCCGTGGGCCGAAGCCGCCTTCATCGCCGACCAGCACGCCTTCGTAGCCTTGTCCGGTCAAGAGCTTCCCAAGACGGCGATAGACCGCGACGATGATTTCGAGCGCCTGCGAGTATGTCGTCGCGCCGATCGGGACCAGCAGCACGTCCTGGATATCGAGGTTCCCGCCCGCGTGCAGGCCGCCGCTGATCATGTTGACCATCGGCATCGGCATGGATGGCTCGCGCCCCTGCCCCAGCCAGCGCCACAGTGGCAGCCCCTCCACGGCGGCCGCGGCATGCGCGACCGCCAGCGAGACCCCCAGGATCGCGTTGGCCCCCAACCGGGACTTGTCCGGCGTGCCGTCAAGTTCGCACAGGTGCCGATCGATCCATTCCTGATCGCGCGGGTCGGCCCCGATCAACGTCGGGGCAATGACATCGCGCACGTTGGCGACCGCCTGCAGGACCGACTTGCCGCCGTAGCGCGTCGGGTCGTTGTCGCGCAGTTCGCGCGCCTCGTGTTTGCCGGTGCTGGCCCCCGAGGGAACAATCGCCCGGCCCGTCGCTCCTTCGGCTAGATGAACCTCGACTTCCACCGTCGGGTTGCCGCGGCTGTCGAGAACCTGGCGGGCGTGAATACGGCTGATGGTCATGAAAGGGCCGTTCCTTCGCTGCGCGGGGAGCGCAGCATCAACTCTTCCACCGCCT
>JBBQII010000654.1:0-2769 GCA_038324795.1 Gemmatales bacterium | reverse complement strand
GTCACGACGACTACTTCTTCTTCGGCTCTTCCTTCTTCGGCTCTTCGCCCGGCGGGTAGAGGACCTTCATCGGGTTGTTCCCCTCGCCGTACATGCGGATCACACCTTCTTCACCGCCGGTGACGACGACTTTGCCATCGGCACTCGCGCTGACGGCATAGACGAAGTCCGCCCCGCCGGCATACGTCTTCGTGCTGTTGCCGCCGCTGTTCCACAGCTTTACCGACTGATCGCCCGACGTCGTGATGAAGTTGCCGCTCTTGCCGACGAACAGCAGGCGCGTCACCTGCTTGGTGTGCGCGTTCTGCAGCGTTTTGACCTGTTCCCCCTTTTCGAAGTCCCAGATCTTCACGTTGTTGTCGGCCCCGCCACTGGCGAGTTGCTTGCCGTCGGGGAACCAGCCGATGTCGAGCACATGGTGCGTGTGGCCTTCGAACTGCTTGACGAACTTGCCTGACGGCACTTCCCAGGTCTTCACGAACTTGTCGGCTCCGCAACTGGCCAGCAGCTTGCCGTCCGGGCTGAAGCAGACGCCAAACACCGTATCACTGTGCGGCGACGGGTTCTTGAAATCGAAGACCAGCTTGCCTGTGTCGTCGAACAGTTTGATCTCGCCGTCTTCGGTCGGTGCGCCGCCGCCGGTGGCAAACAACTTGCCATCGGGCGACCACGCCAGGGTGACCACGCGATCGGCAAATCCGGTCAGGCGGTTCTTGATCGTGCCCTTCTCGACATCCCACAAAACAACTTCCTGGAAGCTGCCGGTGGCGAGCGTCTTGCCGTCGGGCGAGAACGCCATCGACTCGACGAGTGACAGATGCGCGGAGTCAACCTTCTTGCCGTCGGGCGTCTTCACGGCCGGGTCGATCAGCGTTTTGATCGGCGTACCGTCGGCAGCATTGAACAGATAGACCTGGTTCGACCGGCTCGCGGCCACCATCTTGCCGTCCGTCGTGACCGAGACCGCGCGGACCGGCTTGACGATCGCGGGCGGCGCGGTGACGACTATTTTCGGCTTCTCGACCTTGCTGGTCGGCGGCTTTGCCCCCTGATCGATCCACAGTTTCACGAGCGCCAGTTCCTGCGGCGTCAACGGCTCTTCCTTGATCGGCGGCATCACGGGAGTGAGCTTCCGACTCGACATCTTGTAAAGGAGGCTTTCATTGGCGTTGCCGGCCTGAAGGGCTGCACCGCGTTTGCCGCCCTTCAACAGTTTCCCGTAGGTCGACATGTCGAACTTGCTTTCGATCACGTTGCCCGAGTGACAGTACTGGCACTTGTTGGCGAAGATCGGCTCGATCTCCTTCTCATAGGCGACGAGATCCTTTCGATCGAGTTTGATCTCTTCGATCAACTTGATCTTGGGAGGTTCCTTCTTCTCCTGCGCCGCGGTTACCGAACAAACGGCAAAGAGGATGGCGATTGCGATTCGTTGCATACTTGAATCTCCAAGGCTCGGCCGTTGGCCGAACCGCTAAACGGTTGCGTTTACTTCTTGTCCTTGACGGTTTTCTCGATGACGATCGGGAACTTCACTTCGTGGCTCAACGGCACCTTGCCTTCGTACATCGCTGTCGCCGTCAGCACCACGTTCTGCAGGGTGCCTGCCGCGGCGTCGTCGGCCACTTTCACCGGAACGGTAACTTCGTCCTTGCCCGCGGGGATCGTGAAGTCGGCGATGGTCACGCCTTTCGTGTTCGGCGGCAGAGCGACTTTAATCTTGAACTCGCCGGCGTAGTCGGCCTGGCGTTCGACCTTCACGGTCAACTCGCCATCGGCACCGGTCTTGAAATTCTTCTTCGGCGTGGCGGTCATTTTGGCGACGGAGGTCGGGATCACTTTGATCACGATCGGGTTCGTCGCAGCAATCACCTGCACGGGCCCGGTCTTCTTGTTCGTCGGGTTCGCGTACTGGATCGGCGTCGTCGCTTTGAGGGCCAGCGTGTAGACGCCCGGCGGCGCAGTGGGCCGAACTTCGACAACGAACTCGCCATCGTTCTTGTCCGGCGCGATGGCCGGCAGCGCCGCGCCGTTGTTGATCGCTACCGGGCCCTGCTGCGGGTTCACGCCGGTGATGACGATCTGCTGCAGCGTGATCGGCGTCTTGGTCTCGCCGACGCGTGTCACCTTGAAAGGCACGGTCAACTTGTCATTGGGCTTGAGCATCAACGGTTGCTCGAGCTTCTCGCCCTTCTTCAGAAAGGCATTGGCCATATCGAGCGTCACCTTGAATTGGGCTTTGTCTCGGATACTGAGGAACGGCCCCTGATCCATGCGGGCGATGGCGGGAATATTCTGCTGCACGGCCCAGGTGATCGTCGCGGAGCGAGCCTGCCGCACGACCGGTTTGCCGACGATCTCGGCCGTGCCCTTCACACGGAACGCGCCGTCGAACGGGGCAGCGTTGTCGGCCACTTCGAAAACCAGCGTACCCTGCTTCGCACCGGTGCCGATCACTGTCGCCGGGCAGGTCACGCCGGCGGGCAACCCCTCGGCGGTCAGCGTGATCGGACCGTTGAATCCGTCGTTGCGGAATACGAACACATCAAGGTACTGGAAGCCGCCCTGCCGGAGGATCGTCGTGTCGGGCAGGGACGTGGTTGATGGCATCGCCACCAGGCGGAAGTCGGGTTTCTCGGACGTCACTCGCAGCCGATAGGTGACTCGCGGACCGAACGAGAAGTTCGACTCCCGGCTGCCAACGGCAATCAGATACTTGCCATCCTCAGCGGCCACCAGCCGATGCGTCTTCGGATCAGAGGTGCGATT
>JBBQII010000653.1:0-2775 GCA_038324795.1 Gemmatales bacterium | reverse complement strand
TCAAGCATTCCAATCGACGCTGTCGGCACACTTCCGAAGTGAGCATCAAGAGTTGAATTGATCACTGGCTGCTGAACTATTAATTCGCGTTCCCTGATGATGGATTAAAACCAGGGTCGTTTGAGACGGGCCTCCTCCACTCCGCGGAAAGCACACATCGCTTCAACATACTGCACATTGTAGTGCGACTCGCCCGATTCTTGGTTGGCGTATCGAATCATGAACGTTCTGCCTCGTTCGCCAATGATTCGGGGTCGGGACAGATGCTGGCAAACTGAAGTATCTGGTCAAGCCGTTCCGGGTCTTCGATCGCGTCAAGTTTCGTATTCAGCCGAGCCGGCACCGTACCGAATCGAGTGCGCAAAACGGTGACGATTGTCTTTCTCATCAGTCGTAGTTCGCGCTTCTCAACGATCTGGTCGAAATATGGAATCTCGAGCATGTTCTCACTCACTCCGAAGATGCCAAGCATCGTTCCCTTAAACACCAGCGTTGAAAGAATCGCCGTGGCGACCAGCAGCGGTTCGTGTTCCGCCGGATCGGCCAGGCGGTCGATCACTGCTCTGCATTGTCGCAGAACCTGTTCCGGCGGTCCAGTCATCCGTGTCAGCGGGACCCAGGGAATCAGGCCGACTTCGTTCCTTGCCAGCAGGTCGTCTGCGTCATGGTCCCACATTTCGACGACCGGCCAACTGGCTGACAGCGTTGTCAATGTCCCGGATGAAAGTTCGTCACTGTGAGCGGCAACGCGCACATTGCCTCGCGGCTGCAACACCACGAGGATCGCATTCGGCACGATCCCGCATTCAATCCGCGTCAACAGCACGTCTTCAAACACCTGTTTCGCGGCCCGCTGGTCGGCGTACGTCTCGACTTCGATCAGGAATAACGTGGGCTCTTTATCCCCGGCCAGCGTGACTTCCAGAACTCCATCCGGAAATCGGCGCGGGGCAACCAGTTCCGCCTGAACCGCCTTCCACGAAGCAATTCCCTCGATGCCTGCCAACTTCAGGATGGCGTCGCCGTGGTGATCGATCAACCATTTCGCACCGCGATCCTTGTCCTGATGCATAAGCGAACCCCCGTTCCTACAGCGTATCCGGCATCTCGCCGCGGTCGAAGTGCCGGCTGGCCCGGTCATCCGGATCGAGCGATGGGGAATCGACCGCGTCGCCGCGTCGCAGCAGGGTGAACACGGCCGGCAGAACGAAGAGCGTCGCGAACGTGGCGGAGATCAACCCGCCGATGACGGCCCTGCCCAACGGGGCAGCCTGGTCGCCGCCTTCGCCGGTGCCCAGCGCCATCGGGACCATGCCGGCGATCATCGCGCAGCTGGTCATCACGTTGGGCCGCTGCGGGCTGCGGGCCGCGGTCGTTGCGGCGGCCGCCGCATCCCCGCCGTTGTCGTGTCGGGCGCGCTCGGCGAACGTGATCAGCAGAATCGCATTGGCGACCGCGACGCCGATCGCCATGATGGTGCCCATGAACGATTGCAGGTTCAGCGTCGTGCCGGTGATGAGCAGCATGGCCGCCACGCCGATCAGCGCCCCCGGCACTGCCGCCACCGAGGCCAGCGCCAGTTTGATCGACTGGTAGTAGGCCGTCAGCAGCAGGAAGATGACCAGCACCGCGGCCGCGAGACCGAAGCTCAGGCCGTTGAAGATCAGCGCCATCGGTTCGAGTTGCCCGCGGATGCCGACGCTCATGCCGCGCGGCGGGGTCCCGGCGGCGGCCACCGCTTCGCGGACCGCGTTGCCGACGTTGCCCAGGTCGCTGCCTTCCACATTGGCGACGAAGTTGATCGAGCGCTTCATGTTGTACCGGTCAATGACGCCCGGCAGAACGCGCTCGCGCACCCGGGCCACGTCACGCAGCAGCACCTCGCTTGACATTGATGCCGCGAAGCCGCCGTTCATGCCGTTGACCTGGGCGCTGCCGGTGTAAGGGCGATGGCCCTTCACGGGGATCATTTCAATTTCACTGGCGGAGTTCATCCGTCGCGCCGGCACCTGCACCTGCACGATGTACGCCTGCCCGTTGACGCGGTCGAACCAGTAGTTCGGCATCACGTACCGGCTCGACGCGGTAGACGCCAGCAGCGAACGCGTCACTTCGGAAACGGTGATGCCGCTGACGCCGGCTTTCTCGCGGTCGATCATGACTTCCACGGCAGGGTAATCGAGCGATTCGACCATCTGCAAGTCGCGTAACGCCGGAATGCCCGCCATCTTGTCGCGGATCTTGTTGACAAAGGTTTCGCTCTCGGCCGTCAGTTTGCCGTTGTCGAACTTCACGCCCATCACGCTCACTTCAACTGGCGTGGGCGAGCCGAAGCTCATCACATCGTTGATGATGTCGGCCGGCTCGAAGGAACTGCGCAGTCCCTTGATGCGCTCGGCGATCTGTTCCTCCGGAACGTCCTCTTCGCGCAGCCGGTCGGCCAGCCAGTTCCGCAGGTGGGGCGTCAGTTTGTCGCGCAGGCGCTGCTTGAGATCGGCCACGCGCAGGCCCGACCCGGGCTTCAACGCGATTTTCAGGTAGGTTTCTTCGGGCCCGTTGGTCCACTGGTAGATTCCCTGCACCGGGTAGTTCGTCGGGAACATGCCGATGTAGCCGACCGTCATCTCGACATTCCCGGCCCCGATCTCCTCGCCGACGAAGCGCAGCGCTTCCTTCGCCAATTCTTCCGTGCGTTCGATGCGCGTCCCCGTCGGGGCACGCAGGCGCAGTTGAAACTGTCCCTTGTCGGTCTGCGGGAAGATCTCGGTGCCGATC
>JBBQII010000652.1:0-2779 GCA_038324795.1 Gemmatales bacterium | reverse complement strand
CGCGATCGCGGCAAGGCGACCGACGATGATCCGGACGGCCCGCCGGTCGACAAGGGCGTCCTGATGGTCTTCGATGAGAAGACCGGCGACTTCCTCTGGCAATCTGTCCACGACAAGCTGCCGGACGGCCAGGTGAAAGATTGGCCGCGTGAAGGGCTCTGCTCCACACCGATCGTCGATGGCGACCGCGTGTACTACTGCACTAATCGCTGCACGATCGTCTGTGCCGACGTGGCGGGCTTCGCCAACGGTAACGACGGCATCCAGACCGAGAAGTACCAGGACAAGACCGATGCCGACATCATCTGGGAATACGACATGATTAAAGAACTGAACGTGTTCCCGCACAACATGACGGCGTGTTCGCCGCTGATCGTCGGCGACCTCATCTACTTCGTCACCGCCAACGGTGTCGATGAGGGGCATATCAACCTGCCTTCGCCCGAGGCGCCGAGCTTCCTGTGCATTTACAAGAAGTCCGGCAAGCTGGTCTGGAAGAGTAACGCCCCGGGCAAATCGATCATGCACGGGCAGTGGTCGAACCCGTGCTACGTCGAGATCAAGGGCGTGCCGCAGATCATCTTCCCGGGCGGCGATGGCTGGGTGCGTGCATTCAATCCGCAGACCGGCGACGAACTTTGGAAGTTCGACGCCAACCCGAAAGATTCCAAGTACGAACTCGGCGGCAAGGGGACCCGCAGCGACTTCATCGGCACGCCGGTTCTTTACAAGGACAAGATCTACATCGGCACCGGCCAGGATCCCGAGCACTTCGAAGGCATCGGCCATTTCTGGTGCCTCGACGTGGCCGGCAAGAAGGGGGACATCTCGCCCGAACTCGTCACCGACGCCAAGAAAGATCCGCCCGAGACCAAGCCGAACCCGAACACTGCCGTCGTCTGGCATTACGGCGGCGAAGAGAAACGCAAGTACGCCAAACGCGACTACGTGTTCGGCCGAACCATGAGTTCCGCCTGCATCGTGGACGACGTCTGCTACATCGGCGAACTGGCCGGCTATCTGCACTGCCTGGATGCGAAGACCGGCAAAAAGTTCTGGCAGTTCGACCTGAAGTCCGCCATCTGGGGCTCGGCCTACTACGTCGATGGCAAGATCTTCATTGGCAACGAGGATGGCGACCTGTTCGTTTTCAAGCACGACAAGGCACCCGAAGCGATGGACGAAGTCGAAATCGCCTCGATGGAACCGGATGAGAAGCTGGCCGGCAAGAAGTTGATCGAGGTCCGCAAAGCGGTGGACAAGAAGTACAAGCTCGACAAGATCGCCGTCGATGAACCGATCCGCAGCACGGTCGCCGTCGCCAACGGCGTGCTGTACATCATGACGGAAAAGTCGTTGATTGCGATCGGGAAGAAGTGATTGATCCGCGACGAACCGTTCAGCAGCGAGGCCATCGGCCTCGCTGCTGTCGTTTTCTACTTCAGCAACTCCAACTCACGTTCGAGCACTGCCACAAGTTCTTTGGCTTCCTGATTGAACGGGTCGCGATTCAGTACAAGCATGGCTTCCTTCGCCGCCTCCTCGAGCCGTGAGCTTTCGTAAAGTTGATTGGCCAGCTTCAGCCGACAGTCGATCATTGCCGGGTCTTTCTCCAAAGCATGCTGGAAGGCGACGATCGATTCGGCGGGCCGATTCAGGTTCTGCAGGAGGATGCCGCGCAGCATTTCGTCGTTCGCTGACCGGTTTGCTTCGCGCTGATCGAGCAGTTCGAGAGCACGCTTGAAGTACGGGGCCAACAGGCGGCTCGGCAGTCCGGAATCACGGATGATCTGCTGGGCGACCTTGTAGATCAACTCGGGTCGTTCGGGCAGCACCTTGTCGAGAATCTCAAACGGAGTGATCTGTTCGAAGGCGTCCTTGAAAATCGGATCGAGAAAAGTGTCGCGAAGCGCGAGGGACCGTTTCCAGTCGCGCCAGGCTCCGTCGAAGTCGCCGCTGTCGTAGCGATGTTTACCGCACGCAAACCAGATCATCGGGTCGCTGGGTGCGGAACGGACTGCTCGTTCGAGATACCAGATCGGCTGTTGCGCTTCCTGAAACTGATCGCGCAGCAGGGCGAGGCGAACGTGCGGCTTGGCGAATGTCGGGGCGAGGTCGCGAGTGGCGACGGCAGCCCGCAGCGACTCACGGAGGAGACGTTTCGCTTCATCGCGATTTTCGGCCATGCGCGCCGCGTCGTAGTACGCCTGGCTCAGGTCGAAGCGGTACGAATATGATCGGGGCTGGCTGCGCACGGCAGTTTCCAGATAGGCCACCCGTCGCAAGGCGGACTCGGTGGTGCTGCCGTCTTCCGCGTTGGCCGCTACGCGATGGCGGTGCGCGCGATCCGCCAGAATACCGTTGTTGACCAAACATCCGCCGAGGCCGATCAAGAGCGCGGCCAGTATCAGTGCGACGGGGTACGGCACCCGGCCGCGGTCGGCCTCATCGCTGGCGGTTCGGGCGTTCGCCAGTTGAGCCATCAAGACGACCACGGTTATCGCGATCGACGGGTAGTGGATGCCGAAGTCAACGAAGCTGTGCAGCGTGATCGCCCAGAAGCCGACGAGGCCACCCAGGATCAGCCAACTCAACGTACGGCCCGCGCATCGGCGATAGTTCCTCACGCCTGCGAAAGTGACGGAACCGATCAGCGCCAACGTCACCAGCAATCGCGGCACCCCGCCTTCGACCAGCGCCTCGACGTATTCGTTATGTGCGTTGTCGTAATCGACGGTCTCCGCGCCGATGGTCGTTCGCGTCAGCGGTTCGACGACAC
>JBBQII010000651.1:0-2780 GCA_038324795.1 Gemmatales bacterium | reverse complement strand
AACGATTCAATCTTGTGAGTGTAGCAACGCGATGCCAATTCTTTATCCGGGTAATCGTACCGGTTCGTCCGCTTGGCGATGCACGCCTTCAAGCCACATTCTACCGCATAGCCAGCCAGGTAATAAGCTGCTGACCACTGGCCCGAGTTCAGGAGTGCCGCAGCATCGCGCACACGTTCTTCCGCCAACTGCTGAAACTGCGATCGATTCACTATCGCACTCCGATCCGGCAGATCGACTCAACTCGAGCATACTACTGACGCCGAAGTCAGGCAGTCTTATCGCAAGGTGATGTTGATCTTTCTCAATACTGGCACTTCATCGCACGACAGTTCATTGCCTTCCCCCACATTCATCTAATACTGCCGCGGTCACGTTCCTGCTCGCGTTCTTCGCGGGCTTCATTGAGCAGTTCTTCGAGCAGGGCTGCGTAGTTCGTATCCACCCGGGCGATGCGCTCACGGGCCGAATCAATCTGCGAATCGGGTGTTTTCTTGGGCACTTCCACGATTCGGCCCCGCGTTGCAGCACGCGAGCCGTCATCAGGATATCGTCCGCGAGTACGCCCGGCGCGGTCATGTGAACTCACTTCCCAACGGGCATTTCATAGCACGACAACTCTTTGCCGTCCCGCACATAAACCCGGCCATTCGCAATCGCGGGGTGGGCCCAGGTCTCGCCGCAGACTTTGGCGCGGGCCAGTTCCTTGTATCCCTTCACTTCCGGCGCGAGCAGGATCAGGTTGCCGGCATCGTCGTGCAGCAGCAGGTTGCCGTCGCCGGTCTTCAGGATGGCGGCGTGGAACTTGCCCATCTTCGGCTTGTTCCAGACTTCCTTCCCGGTGGATGCCTCGACGCAACGCAGCGTGATCGATGCCCCGGTCAGCGAGGCGACGCCCGTCACCATGTAGACATGGTCCTTGGCCATCTGCACCGGTGTCGAGAAGTAGCAGGTCAGTTCCGGGTTCTTCCATGCCTGTTCGACGGCCGGCTTGCCGTCTTTCTCAGTCAGCTTGTATCCCAAGGCCCCGGCCTTCACTGAACTGGCGATGACCAGGTCGTTCACTTTCACCGGCGTCGTCGAGCTTTCGCTCAGCGCGTCGACGAACGGCTGCGACCACAGAACATCGCCCTTGGGCGACAGCGCCAGCAGATGCGCTCCGGTCAGGTAGATGATCTGCCGCTTGTCTCCCTCACCCACGACAATGGGCGAAGAGTAACTGGCCGGGTCGCCGCTGGCTTTCCAGGTCACGCTGCCGTCCTTCACGCTGCACGCGACAATGCCGGTCTTGCCTTTGCCGGTCATCACCAGCACCTGATCGTCGATGACGATCGGCGAGCAACTGACACCGAAGAACAGGTTTGCTTCTTTGAATTCCATCAGCAAATCCTTCTGCCAGTTCAGTTTGCCGTCGGCCGTGTTCCAGCAGGAGAGGACACCGGTGTTGCCGTAGGTGAACAGTTTGTCGCCGGAGACAGCAGGGGTCGAGCGCGGCCCTTCGCCGAACAGCGGCTTGAACTTCGCCTTGTCGTACGTCTTTTCCCAGAGAATGTCGCCGGACCTGGCGTCGTAAGCCTGCACCATCTCGACGTCTTTATCCTTCACCTTGGTATGCAGGAAGACTTTGCCATCCGCGACGATCGGCGAACTGTTGCCCTCGCCGACGGGCTTGCGCCAGGTGTTCTTCAACTCCCCGGTCCACGGGGCGATCTTCTCGGCCGTGGAACCATCGCGTTTCGCACCCAGCCATTGCGGCCAATCATCGCCGCGTGCGGGGGCGACCAATGCGATACCAATCAGAAGAGTCGCTGCGCGCATGGCTGGCTGCCTCCGGTGGAGTCGGGGACGGGCGAAACTATTGTAGTCGCTATTTGGGCAATGGAGCGGATGTCGATGCT
Source organism: Gemmatales bacterium (assembly GCA_038324795.1). Classification (GTDB taxonomy): domain Bacteria; phylum Planctomycetota; class Planctomycetia; order Gemmatales; family Gemmataceae; genus JAIOQJ01. The sequence continues at coordinate 882 of JBBQII010000651.1, read as the reverse complement.
TGTGGTGCACGCGTCCCGCGTGCACGTTTCGATTTTCAGTGTTTGGGCGTGCAAGCGAGACGCGTGCACCACAGGTCCGGTACGCGTTTCGAGCAGCGTTGGTTGGGCGTGCACGCGAGACGCGTGCACCACAGGTCTGGTGCACGTTTGGATTTTCAGTGTTTGGGCGTGCACGCGAGACGCGTGCACCACGGATCATGGACGCACCGATGGCGATCGTTGCACGATCATCTGCAATACAATCGACATCATGGAACCGTCTCCCGTCAGACCGCCCACACCGCCGGCCCGTGGGCTGAAGCGCCTGATGTACGTCGTGCTGGGGATCGCCTGCGTCGGCCTCGCGTACCTCGGCGTGCTGCTTCCCGGGTTGCCGACGACACCGTTTCTGCTCATGGCCAGCTACTGTTTCGTGCGTTCGTCGCCGCGGCTGCACCGCTGGCTGCATCGTTCACCGCTGTTCGGTCGCTTCCTGCGCGATTGGGAAACGCATCGCGGCATCCGCCGGCCGATCAAGGTATTTGCCGTCGGCATGATCATCACGGTGGTGTCGATCAGCATCATTTTCGGCGGGCTGCCGATCTGGCTTCGCTGCGTGATCGGCGGGCTGGCGGCCATCGGTATCACGACAATCCTGCTGGTGCCAACCATTCGCGAGCCTTGAACTTCCCCCCGCGACTGCTTCAATACCCATCGTCGGGGCCAATCCACCTGCAAGCCGGACCGCGCATGATCGAAACTCGTGATCTGACGAAGAAGTACGGCGACCTGTACGCGGTCGACCGGCTCACGCAGCGGCTTGAGCCGGGGGACGTCTACCGCTTCATCGGCCCGAACCGGTCGGGCAAGACGACCACGATGCGGAATCACGCCACACAGCAG
>JBBQII010000650.1:0-2784 GCA_038324795.1 Gemmatales bacterium | reverse complement strand
GGGCGGCCGCGACCACTGGGGCCGTGTCTATTCGACCATGCTGGCCGGGTCCGGGATCAAGGGTGGCCAGGTCATCGGCCGCAGCACGAAAGATGGCGGCCTTCCCGCGGACGACGCGGTTCACGTCACGGACTTCTTCGCTACGATCTACCACGCCCTCGGCTACACCTCTGCGGATTCGGTGAAAGACCTCGCCGGTCGCCCTCACCACTTCTTGCAGGGCAGACCGGTGTCGAAGTTGTTCAGCTGAGAATTTCCCTGTTGCGTAAGCAGTTCGTTCATGAAGCTGGTAGTGTAGTGGCCGAAAAGACTGTCTTTGACAGGATGTCGTTTGACGTGGTAGATGGCGAAGCGGCGAAGCCAACTCAGATTTTGCCCAATGATGCTGCTCAACAACCGGGTCAACAATAAGAGACCCCTGCTCATCTCTCCCTCACCGTCACGGCAGCGACTCGGGCCGCACGCCCACCTTTACTTTGATCGCCACCGCCATCGCGCCGCGGCGGATCTCAACTTTCGTCACGGTGCCGGGGCGCAGCCTGGCAATCAATTCACGGGCTTCTTCGACGTTGGTGACTTTGGCGTCATCGACGGCGGAGATCATGTCCTCGGCCTGGATGCCGGCTTTGTCGGCGGGGCTGCCGGGTTCGACGCGGGTGATCAGGACGCCACCGTTGTCGACCAGTTGCACGCCGAAGAAGCCGCGGCCCTTGTCGTCGGGCTCCGGGTCTTTCGGCGCGGGGAATGCCAGCATCATTGAGATGACGGTGAGGCAGATCGCATTCATGTTGCACCTAATGGGCGATCAGGGTTGCGGCTGAAGATCCATGTTTGGCAGTTCCGGTTCCGGGTCGACCTGGATCGGATAGGGGAAGTCGTCGGGCCGTACACCGAGACGGACCTTGACGATCAGGCGCTCCTCGCCGCGTTTGATTTCCAGCGGGATGAGCGTGCCCGGGCGCAGGCGCATGATCTTCTTGGCGAAGATGTCGAACTGCAGCGGTTCGCCGTTGAACTTCACGATGATGTCGTCAGCTCGAATGCCGGAAGTGATGGCGGGGCCATCCGACCGTACATCGGTGACGCGCACGCCTTCCTCGGCCGCTTCAAACGTGATGCCCAGGTAGCCGGGACCCTTGTCGGTGGGGACCGGATCACGCGGGGCCGGGTAGGCGACCAGCAGCGTGGTCAGAGCCAATGATGTCAGCACGGTTCACTCCTTGTCGGAAGACAGGCAGCTTACGCTCCCCGCTCGCCTCTAAAGGCCATAGAACTTGACGGCGTTGTCGTGGAACAATCGCTTCTGTTCATCCTCGGGGCGATCTTTGACGATTTCCTTCAACGCGTCGACCCACTGAGCGTACGTAGCGGCCTTGGTGCAGACCGGCCAGTCGCCGCCGAACATCACGCGATCCCAGCCGAAGCTCTCGATCGTGTGATTGACGATCGGGGCCAGGTCGGCGGGGGTCCACTTGCCTTTGTCCGCCCCGGCGACAATCCCCGATACCTTGGAGACGAGGTTCTTCTTCTGACCCAACAGGGTCATGCCCTTCTTCCACTGCGTCAGGTCCTTCGATTTCACCGGTCCGTTGCCGCAATGGTCGAGGATGAAGCGCGTGCCCGGACACGCATCGACGAGTTTCGCTGCGTCGCCCAGTTCAGTGGGGCGAATGCAGATATCGAAGCTCAGCCCCAGTTCACCCAGCAGTTGCACGCCCTTCACGAACTCCGGCTTCAGGCAGAAGCCCGGCGGCGCGCTGTCCGGGTGAATCACCTGGCGGATGCCTTTGACGTACTTGCTGCCCTTGAACTGGCCAGCCCATTTCGCGAACCCATCCGATGCGGGCCGCCCCGATACAACGGCCGCAACCATCGGTGTGTTGCCCGCCTTGCAGAGTTCCGTCACGTAGTCGGCCTCGGCCTGCTGCTGCTCGGGGACGACATCCACTTCCATGTAAACCGACTTGACGACGTTGAGCCCCTTGATCGCTTCGGCGTACTCGACCGGTGTGAAGCTCTGGGCCAGCGGGTCGCCGTCTTTGACCCAGCCGAGTTTGAACTTCGACAGATCCCAAAGATGCTGATGCGTATCCACAATCGGAATCATGCGCGGTTGATCCTTGGCGAGACCCAGATTTGGTAACGCAACGGCCGTCGTCGCGGCGGCGATAAAGTCCCGGCGGTTCATAATGTGTTTCCCGTTGTCCGACAAGCCGAACCTGGAAGGATTGTACCCGCCCCGGCAGGACAAATAAAGTGGGGAGTTGCCGACAGGACGATGATCGACCGACCCGGTGGTGCCTGCACATGTTCGCGCATGGGGCGAAGTCGTCGGCCATCTCCGGTTCTTCCAGGCGGTCTCCAAACCCAAACCTCATTTTTCGCGCACCGCCCAGCCTTGATCCCTGTCTGTTGAATCCGGATACTGAAACTGTCTTCTATTGCTCCCGTAGCTCAGCTGGATAGAGCAGCGGATTTCTAAGTCTGGTTTGGGATCTTTTCGATTGCCGCGAAAATCGTCGTAAATGCCTTGTTTTCTAGGCCGGAATGCACGAACGAACGGCCGTGTCCAAACCCGGTTGAACCGGCCAAAACCGGGCCTCTCGGGTGTAGTTACACCCGGAACGAATAAGCGATTACTGATACCAAAAACGCCGGCTTGATAGGTCAAATCAACGAATAATCGAACTCCTGGAAGGGTTTGTATCTTCTTCAGATCGTTCCATTCGAAATCGTATCGAACGTCGTTCGGGAAGTTATCGGAAACTTTACGCGAAAGAATTT
>JBBQII010000649.1:0-2796 GCA_038324795.1 Gemmatales bacterium | reverse complement strand
GACTGATCGTCGCCGGCGGACATCGCCTTGAGGATCCGTTCGATCAGTTCCTGTTGTTGCGGGGTGTAAACCGACTCGATCGACTTGTCGAGCGCCCTGTTCGGGTTGAGCGACTTGCGGGCCGCGTCGGTGTAGGGCCGGCAGACTGACTTCTTCTGCTCGTCGTTCATCGTCGAGTAAAGTTCCTTGACGAGTTCCTCGGCCGGCTTGATCTTTCGATCGCTGGCAACCGGCTTGGCGTCCGCCGCGCGGGCGATGGTGGCGGTGCCGGCCCCAACCGCGAGTACGGCGGGGGCGATGCTGACGTAGCGCAGCAGTTCACGACGATCGACGGTGCCGCATTCCGGGCAGTTCTGATTTTCAGTCATGAGAGGACTCCTCGTTGGGTTACTCGACAGACGCAGGATGACGCCATGCCCACATGGTAACCACGTAGACGGTTGAAAGGGAACAAGAATTCAGCACGTCAGACAAACGAAACGAGCCGTAAGCGTGAGTGAAGGAACGATCTCCGTCACTCACGCTTACGGCTCGGAAGGCACAAAGCGGGCTCGCTTAACTGCAGCCGCTTGTCGCGCCGCAGGTGTCGCACTTCATGCAGGCACCGCTGCGGACCATCGTCAGCGATTGACACTCGGAGCAGGGGTCGCCTTCGTAGCCCTTCTGCCGGGCCTGCTTGACGCGGTCGGCGATGCTCGTCGGCATGGTGGCCGCGGTCACCGCGCGGGGGCCCTCGCCCTTGGGCCGGCTGATGCCGCCGCTGGTGCCGTTGCCGCTGCCGATCTTCAGGTTCCCGGACCGCGGCGAAGATGCACGGCGGACCGGCGTGGGGTCGATCATCTTCTCTTCGATGACTTCTTCCGACTCGAAGTCGGGGTCTTCATCATCGTGAAGCATGTCGCCGCGCAGCGCATCGGGCGAGATGTGGGCCAAGTCATAGCGGCCCAGGTACGTGACGGCCAACTCGCGGAAGATGTAGTCGATGATCGACGTGGTCATCTTGATATGCGGGTTGCCCGAGACCGGCCCGTTCGGCTCGAAGCGAGTGAAGACGAAGGCATCGGCAAACTCTTCGAGCGGTACGCCATGCTGCAGGCCCAGCGATATCGCGATTGCGAAGCAGTTCGTCATGCTGCGGAATGCGGCCCCTTCCTTGTGCATGTCGACGAAGATTTCACCCAGCGTGCCGTCTTCGTATTCGCCCGTACGCAGGTAGATCTTGTGGTTGCCCACGCGAGCCTTCTGCGTGTACCCGGCCCGGCGATCCGGCAACCGGCGACGGCGGGCGATGTAGCGGTGCACAATCTTCTCCGCGATGCGAACCGGTTCCGGCTTCGGCTCCGGTTCGGTCGCGGAAGCAAGCACTTCCATTTCCGGTGCGTCGCTGACCGAGTTGAGTGGTTGACTGAGCTTCGAGCCATCGCGGTACAGGGCGTTGGCCTTCAGCATCAACTGCCAGCTCAGGAAGTAAGAGTTCTTGACGTCGTCCACGCTCGCGTCGTGCGGCATGTTGATCGTCTTCGAGATCGCCCCCGAGATGAAAGGCTGGGCCGCCGCCATCATGCGGATGTGTGCTTCGGTGTGCAGGAAGCGCTGGCCGAGCTTGCCGCACTTGTTCGCACAATCGAAGACCGGGTAATGCTCCACCTTCAGGTACGGGGCTCCTTCGACGGTCATCGTGCCGCACACGTACTGGCTTGCTTCAGCAATTTGCGCCCTGCTGAAGCCCAGATGCGCTAACAGGTCGAACGTCGGTGCTTCAAAGACTTCCTTCTTAATGCCGAGGCTGTCAGCCAGGAAGTCGTCGCCCAGCGTCCAGCGGTTGAGAACGAACGGCAGTTCGAACGCCCCCGGCAGCGTGGTTTCGACTTTCTGCAGCGCCTCCTCGTCGAAGCCCTTGGCTTTCAGCGAGACCGGGTTGATGTGCGGGCAACCGACCAGCGTGCCTGCACCCTTGCAGTAGCGGACAATCTCTTCGACCTGCTTCGGGTTGTAGCCGAGCTTCGTCAGCGCAGGCGGAATCGACGCGTTGATGATCTTGAAGTAGCCGCCGCCAGCCAACTTCTTGAACTTCACCAGCGAGAAGTCGGGCTCGATACCTGTGGTATCACAGTCCATGACAAGACCGATGGTCCCGGTCGGCGCGATGACGGTCACCTGTGCATTGCGGTAGCCATGCTTCTCACCCAGCGCGACCATGCGATCGCTGTCCGCCTTCGCTGCTTCCAGCAGGTAGACCGGGCAGTAGCGCGGGTCGATGCCGACGGGCGTGATCGACAGGCCTTCGTATTCCGAATCGGGCACGTTGTATGCGCCCCGGCGATGATTGCGAACAACGCGCTGCATCGCCTCGCGGTTGGCCTCGTAGCGTTCGAACGGCCCGACTTCGGACGCGATTTCGGCCGAAGCGGCGTAAGAACAGGCATGCATGATCGAGGTCAGCGCGGCCGCCTGCGCCCGGCCTTCGGGCGAATCGTACGGAATGCCCTGCACCATGAGCAGTGCACCCAGGTTGGCGTAACCCAGTCCCAGCGTGCGGTAGTCAAAGGAAAGTTGTGCGACCGGCTTGCTCGGGAACTGCGCCATGTAGACGCTGGTCTCAAGAATCAACGTCCACAGCCTGCAGGCATGGCGGTAATTGTCGACGTTGAACTTGGCCGAGACTGTGTCGTAAAAACGGAGCAGGTTCATCGACGCGAGGTTGCAGGCCGTGTCGTCGAGGAACATGTACTCGGAGCAGGGGTTACTCGCGTTGATCCTTCCGCCCGCAGGGCAGGTGTGCCATTCGTTGATCGT
>JBBQII010000648.1:0-2810 GCA_038324795.1 Gemmatales bacterium | reverse complement strand
ATCGGGCTTCGGCTCTTCGTCCTTCAGCAGCTCGGCCTTGATGCCGGGGTGGGAAAAGACCAGCGCGGTCGGGTCATCAAGGTCGGCACCGGTCAGCAGCACTTCAACAGAAGTGCCTCCCTTCGTGCCGCAGGGCGACACGATGTCGAGCCGGCCCAGGGGCAGGCCAAGTGGTGTCTGCTGCGCGGATGCGGGCAGTACGCACGCCAGCAGGCCGAGAATTGCCGGGAAAATCAGCCGATGCCGATACATAGATGCCTCCGACGGGAGGGGTTCAGAGGAAACGGCCGGGGGATAGTCCGCCGGGCCGGGTATGTCGCACCATGAAACGGCCGGGCAGCCGCGAGCGGGGTGGGATTGCTTACAGGTGAAATGGTAATGTGTCCGGCGCGGCAGGTCAAGCATCTACCGCGCATACCACGCAATCAATCTCGCGAGATCGCCGCGGCGGGCGATCAACCTCGCCCCCAGCAACTGCCGCCGTGAGCCCAGCAGCGAGTTGAAACCAAAGCTGTCGTCGACGATGCGCAGGCCGAGCGTGAGCGCTTCGTCGGCGGTGCGATCGTGGAACGCACGGGCCAGCCAGCGAATCGCCGGGAACGTGAGCAGCAGCGATTCCAAGCCGTCCCAGTACATCCGGCTGAAGTTGGTCGGCCCGAAGAACTGGCCCGATTCCAGCTTGATGCGGTAGTACCGCGTCAGCATCGCCGTCGCCGCGTCGGAGAGCGGACCGGTCGATTGTTCTAGCTTTTCGAACGTTGTCTCGGGCATTAACCCGTGCACGCGCGGCACCTTGCCCGACCCCAGTGCGAACTTCCATGCCGCCCACAGGAGCGCCGCCCGGCCATGCCGTGAGATGCCCCGGCGCGGGCCGATGTCCTTGCGGGCATAGATCGCCACCGTCTGCCGGAACAGCACGCGGCCGATCCACGACGGTTCGGCCATCGCCTCGGGCCGATGCGGCACCTCGGCGGCAACGCCGTCGGCCACGACCGACAGAAACTCCTTCAACCGCTTGCCGGTGACCGTGTCGAACTTCGCCTGCCGGCACAAGTCTACCAGTGCGACAATATGGCGCAAGCGTAGTTCCAACGGCCGTTTCTCGTCGGCAATGATGTCGTGCAGACAGCGCGTGAACAAGTCGATGTCGGACCACGGCACCGTCTTCGCGCGTTCCAGTTGCGGCACCGACAGCGCCCGGCCCTTGAGCCCCTCACGATCTTCGAGTTCCCGGCCATATTCGCGGATGTCCGGTACGAACGAAGCGAACGGCTTACCCAGGTCGTTCGCCACCGATGGGCAAGCGAACCGGTAGCCGACGTTCCAGTGATCGCCCGACGGGATCAGCACAAACGGAAACACGCGACAGGCCAGCGGCTTCGCTTCCAGGCCAAACTTCGCATGGATCCGGCACAGGCCTTTTTCGTTGAGGAAGACACAGCCACCGTCCGCCCGCTGATTCAGCCGATAGCGCCCGCTGAACCAGCCGCCGTCCCATTTGAAGACCTGCGTGCCGGCCATGGCCGGATCGTCGCCCCAGTTCTGCGCCTCGATGCGGGCCTTCTCTTCATCGGTGACCTGCACGCGGTATTCATGACAGCAGTCCCCGCAGACGTGGCAGTCCCAGTTCTGGAGAACAGTCAGAGATCGAACGGGAAGCGGCATAAAGGAATTGTAGGCGTCTAAAGTGACATGCGCAACGAATCCCCGACCTTCGGAATCCTAAGGAGTCGCGTCAGAATAGATTGCCGAGTTCAGAGAGGAGGATCACGAAAGCACGAAAGAAATGAAAACACGAAAAAGCATGATGGTAATGCCGCATTTCTCGTGCTTTCGTGCTTCTCTTCATCGGCGCCGATACGATCCGGTAACTTGATTTAGCGCTAATCTTAAGATCGGGGCGGGACGCAAAAGATTGTATTACGATCCGTCAACGATTCGGCATAAAGACAGCGGCGTCAATGCCGAAGTGGTCGCCAAGCGCTTGCATATGGTCGACGTTCAACTGTCGGGTGTTGTTCAGCACCGCCGAGATGGTCGACTGGGCGATGCCGACCTTCTCTGACAGATGCCTTTGGGTTAGACAGTTTGAGCGCATCAGTTCACGCAGGACGTCTGCCGCGCTGACGTCACCGACGGGAATGTGCTGATCTTCGTAGGCCTCAACCAAATCAGTGAGGACCTCCAGATACTCCGTGGTGCCTTCGTCCGGTTCCTGTTGCAGCAATCGATCAAGCATGAGAATGGCTACATCAAGCTCAGCATCATTCTTGATGTGGCGCAGCGGAAACTCGTGGATAAGTTTGAGGTAACTGCCACGTACAGTCTTCCTGGCCAATTTCATCGCCATGTACCTTGCCCTTGAAGGGGTTTCCTGTTGCCAGGCGATTCGAGTTTTTCGATCAGAAATTGCGAGTCAGGGATGCCGACGAACATCACAGAAAAGTGAAAAGCAAGTGGAGCGGAAGGGAGTCGAACCCTCGACCTCTGCATTGCGAACGCAGCGCTCTCCCAACTGAGCTACCGCCCCTTGCGAATGATCATCATAGGAATCGTCTACCGTGACCATCAAGGGGGAAAACCGGCCGCTTGCGGCGTCGCCTTCTTCAATCCGGTTCCCCGATCGTCGCACCCCGCAGAGCCTGCAGGAACTGCTCGGGGTCGCTCTTGTTCAGCTTCAGCGTTCCCTCGACCTTCACCAGGCCCTTTTTGATCGGCGTCGTTCCTTCTTTCAGCGACACGTACATCATGCCCGCGGGTTCGGGGGTTTCGCAGAACCAGCAGCCGATCGGGTATTCGACGAGCATGAA
>JBBQII010000647.1:0-2819 GCA_038324795.1 Gemmatales bacterium | reverse complement strand
GGTTCCTTCGGTTTCGGTTCGATCAAGAATTGGCCGCTGAAGCCGATCTTTTTCTTATGTTCGACGGCGAGGTGAAAGAACTTCGCCAGGTGGTCGAGTTCGCGTTTCAGGTCGGTGTTGTAGAGATTGGTGTACCCCTCGCGGCCGCCCCAGAACACGTAGTTCTCACCGCCCAGTTCCTTCGTGACTTCGAGCGCCTTCTTGACCTGCGCCCCGGCATAGGCGAACACATCGGCGTTGCAGCTTGTCGATGCTCCATGCACAAAACGCGGGTTGCTGAACAGATTGGCCGTGCCCCACAGCAGCTTGATGCCGGTGCGCTGCTGTTCTTCCTTCAGCGCCTTCGCAACCGCGTCGAGGTTCTTGTTCGACTCGGCCAGCGACTTGCCTTCGGGGGCGACGTCGCGATCGTGGAAGCAGTAATAGGGGCAGCCGAGTTTTTCCATGAACTCGAAAGCGACGCGCACCCGCTTGATGGCCATCTCGACTGAGTCGGTGCCGTCTTCCCAGGGGCGCACGGCACAGCCGGGGCCAAACGGGTCGCCACCCATACCGCGGAACGTGTGCCAGTAGGCCACCGCGAAGCGCAGATGCTCCTTCATCGACTTGCCTTCGACAAGTTCACCCTCGTTGTAGTGGCGGAAGGCCAGCGCGTTCTTCGACTCGGGGCCTTCGTACTTGATCTTGCTCACGTCCGGAAAAAACGACATGGAAACCTCTTGATTGGCGCAGAGAATCGGTATGGTGGAAAGGGTAGCGGACCACGAATGAACGGGTAGGTTCACGACCGCTTGAATTGATCGTCAGCAAGACGTAGCCGGTGAGCCCTCCGCGAGTGTGCCCTGTTGCAAGTCTGCATTCCTTTCAAACTTCCGGGGGATGCCAGAATGGACGAGAACGAAACCCGTGGAACGCTCATCTGCGAGGGCATCTCTGTAACGACTCCGAACGAGGCGACGAAGATCTCGATCGACTATGTTCGTTCGCTGACCCCTGACGAAAGAGAGGGGATATTGTTCGCCTTGCTCCGGGATTTACTCGACGAACAGGAGGGACATGGGCCGATCTACTTCTCGATGAATGGTCAGAGGTTCGGGTACTGGGTAACTCCCATGCTTGAGAATCACTACCGTGAGAAGAATCTGGCGAGATTGCCGCCTGACATCGCAGCAGATCTCCGGCGATTCGACAATCACGCCATTGCACCAGACGCTGACTCAGACCCGCTGGAGGCTTGGTACATGAAACAGGTCCTTGAGGACTTATAAGCTCAGCGTACGGAGCAAGTATCATTACTTGCTCAGCCCCTTCATCACCGCCTTCATGAAGGCCGGCAGGTCATCGGGCTTGCGGCTCGTGATCAGGTTGCCATCGACCACGCATTCAGCGTCCACGTAGTTGGCCCCTGCGTTGATCACGTCGTCCTTGATCGCGAAAAAGCAGGTTGCCTTTTTCCCCTTCAGCGCTGGCGTCGAACACAACACCCATGGCCCATGGCAGATCGACGCGACCACTTTCCCTTGTGTATTGATCTCCTTCACCAGTTTCAGCATGGCCTCGCTGCGGCGGATGTAGTCGGGCGCGAAGCCGCCGGGAATGACGATGCCGTCGAAGTCATTGGCCGAGACATCGCGTGCGGCCTTGTCCGACTTGACGGGATAGCCGAGTTTGCTGGCGTACGTCGTTCCCGCTTCGGGGCCGATGACGGTGACCGTGCAACCCGCCTCGCGCAGGCGGTAGATCGGGTACCAGACTTCCATTTCCTGGTACTGCTGCTCGACGAGAACCGCGACGCGCTTGCCTGAAAGATCCATGCTGAAACTCCTGTTGGCGATTGGTGAAACGAGAAGGGGCATTGTATCTGGTTGCATTCGTCGTCGTCTGCCTTTACCCTTATGGCACGTTGCCCGCACCTCAGGAATCCCGCCATGCGCATCGCGATTGCCGCCTTGCTGTTGATTACGCCAATGCTGCGGTCTGCCGACCCAGCCCGCGTCTTCCCCGAAGGACAGCCGTGTCCCGACAGTCGGCTGCAGAAGCCGAAAGACTTCAACGGCTACTTCCCGTTTACGCCGCCGACGACGAAAGAAGCATGGGAAGCCCGCCGCAAACAGGTGCGCGAGCAGTTGCTGGTCGCCAACGGCCTGTGGCCGATGCCGGAGAAGGCGCCGCTGAACCCCGTCATCCACGGCAAGATCGAGCGCGACGGCTACACAATCGAGAAAGTCTTCTTCGCTTCCATGCCCGGGCACTAGGTCAGTGGCAACCTGTATCGACCCACGGCGAAGACGGACGGCAAACGCCCGGCCGTGCTGAATCCACACGGACACTGGCCGCCCGAAGGTCCCAACGGCGGCCGCTTCCATGATGCCGGTGAAGCCAAGGGGGCCAAAGAAATCACCTCCGGAGCGGAAAAGACGATCGAAAGTGCCCGCTTCCCGTTGCAGGCGAAGTGTGCCGGGCTGGCACGGCTGGGCTTCATCGTCTTCCACTACGACATGGTTGGTTATGCCGACTCGCAGCCGTTCAAGCATCGCACAGGCTTTGGCGATGTCGATGGCGAACTTCGCGGCCAGAGCTTCATGGGCCTGCAAACCTGGAACAGCGTGCGTGCTCTTGATTTCCTGTCATCGCTGCCTGATGTGGACGCGAACCGCATCGGCGTCACCGGTGCGAGCGGCGGCGGCACGCAGACGTTCATCACCAGCGCGATCGACGATCGCCCGGCCGCGTCATTCCCGGCCGTCATGGTCTCGACCGCGATGCAGGGCGGCTGCGTCTGCGAAAATGCGACGTTCCTGCGTGTCGGCAGCGGCAAC
>JBBQII010000646.1:0-2822 GCA_038324795.1 Gemmatales bacterium | reverse complement strand
GTTCTTCATTCAAGGATTTTTTCACGAATGCCTCGATCAACCGCTTCCAGCGCGAGCGGTCGGTACTGAGCCTGGATGCAACGGATCGGGATGGAAACTCCCCGGCCGGCAGCGTGGCCGGGCGCATCAGCGAGCCTGATGAACCATTACGGTTGCGGGAATTGGAACGGGCGATCGAACGCGGCATGGAGTCGCTGTCCGTCATGCAACGGGCGGCACTGCAGTTGAAGACTCTCGGCCATTCGGTTCAGGAAATTGCCGACACTCTCGGCCTGACGACGACCAACGCCGGGGTGCTGGTCCACCGGGCAAGGCAGGCCCTGGCGGTGGAACTGGCCCCCTATCTCGGAGAACGGGCGGGATGAACGATAGCGCGACACCACTGCCGGATCCTGTCGAACGCCTGCTGGCCGAGCATCTCGACCGCCAGGCGGCCGCCACGGCGACCGAATCGCTGCGGGAGCGCATTCGCCAGACACTCGCGGCTGATGCCCCCGCGATGCCGGCCCGCCGGCGCGGTCGCTTTGTGCGGTGGGCGGTCGGCGTCGGCGCGGTGGCGTGTCTGTTCATCGCGGCGCTCAGCTTCTGGCAGAACGGTCAACCGCTGCGTGCCAGCCCGCAGGCACTGTTGCAGGAAACGCAGAAGACGTTTCTGCAACCGGTCTACCGCAGCTATCTCGTCGAAGTGCAGCGCGACGCGGACCCCGCCGACGAGCAGATCCCGTTCTTTGCCCGCGGCCGGCAGATGCGGCTGTGGACACGCGGCGACCGCTTCTGGATCGAAACGACTTTCCCCAACATGCCGCAACGCGGCAACTCCTGGGGACGCGACGAACAGGGCACCATCTGGATGACATTTGGCCCGCGAGAGGGCGTTCTGCTCAGCCCGACCGAAACGCCGCGTTGGCTGTTGGTTTACAGCGATCTGTGCTCGATGCAGCCCGATCGGCTGATTGCCGAGGTGCTCCGAGATTTTGAGCTGCACCGCGAAGATGCCCCCGAAGGCTCGCCGGTACACGTTATCAAAGCCGACTTGAAGCCCGGCCGTTGGCACCCCGCTCTCAAGGGGGCCATCCTCGAACTCGATGCGGAAACAAAAGTGCTCCGCCGGGTGACGCTGCGGCGATCCGCCGGCGACGACACCCCGCTGACGATCACTTACACGCTGATCGAAACCAAGAGCCAGGATGAAATCCAGTATCCGCTCGATGGCAAAGAAGGCAAACGCGAGTTCTACACCGCCGACTACAAGCCCGAACAGCGTCAGAAGTTGCTCTACCCGCTCTTCGGCCAGCGCGCGTCAGAGTGGATGAAGCCGATGCCGAAGTTGCCGTTGAAGAAATGACCTCGAAAACGTGGGAACGAGTGGCGGTCGTCGGAATCGTTGCAACGTTGCGTTGCATTGCATTCGTTGCATTGCAGACCCGTCCCCGTGAGATGATGCAACGATCGCGGTGGGCGAGTGGGCGAGTGGGCGAGTGGGTGAACGGTAGTCATTGTCCCTCGGAGAGCCTGTCATGATGCGTGTTTATCGCGGGATCGTTCCGGGTCTCGGCTTTCTGCTGGCCTGTGTCATCGTCGGCACGTCCGACGATCTGGGTGCCCAGCCCCCCAAGATCGATCCGGAAGCGATCTTCCGTAAAGCGGACGCCAACGACGACGGCAAACTGTCGAAGGACGAATGGAAGAAGTTTGCCGAGGTGGCCCCCAAGCTGAAGGACAACCCCAAGGCGGGCGACTTTCTCTTCGGCAGGCTCGATGCCAATAAAGACGGCTTCATCATTCTCGATGAATTCAAGCGGATCGGCAGCTTCGCGCCGAAGGGCAAGGAGCTTCCGCCGAAGGGCGAGCCGAAGAAAGATGTCTCGATCGAGAAGCCGGCCACGGCCGAGCAGATCGCCTTCTTCGAAAAGTCGATCCGCCCGGTGCTGGTGGCCGAGTGCTATTCGTGCCACTCGGCCGAGGCACCGAAGGTTAAAGGCGGTTTGCTGCTCGATACCCGCGACGGGCTTCGCAAAGGCGGCGACACCGGCCCGGGTTTGGTACCCGGCAACCCGGCCGGCAGCATGCTGATCAAGGCCCTGAAGCACGCCAACGAGAACCTGGCGATGCCGCCCAAGAAGAAACTCGGCGATGAAGTGATCGCCGACTTCGAAAAGTGGATCACGATGGGGGCCCCCGACCCGCGTGATGGTGCAGCCACGATGATCCGCAATGAGATCGACATCGAGAAGGGCCGACAGTTCTGGGCGTTCCAGCGTCCGCAGGCCGTGCCCGCGCCGAAGGTGAAGAATGCCGCGTGGGCAACCAGCGAGATCGACGGCTATCTGTTGGCGAAGCTCGAAGCCAAGGGACTCGCTCCGACCGATGATGCCGACAGGTCGACGCTGTTGCGCCGTGTCACCATCGACCTGATCGGCCTGCCGCCGACACCCGAGGAGATCGATGCATTTCTCAAGGACAACACTCCGAATGCGTTCGAGAAGGTCGTTGACCGCCTGCTGGCGTCGCCGGGGTTTGGCGAACGCTGGGGCAGGCACTGGCTTGATGTGGCCCGCTACGGGGAGACGACGGGGAAGACCGTCAACACGAACTACCCGCACGCATGGCGGTACCGCGACTACGTGATTGCCGCGTTCAATGCCGACAAGCCGTACGACCAATTCATCAGGGAACAACTGGCCGGCGATCTGCTGCCCGCGAAGAACGATCAGCAGAAAGCGGAACAGATCATCGCCACCGGGTTCCTGGCGATCGGCACCAAGAGCCTGAATGAACGCAACCGCGAACAGTTCCAGATGGACGTGGTCGATGAACAGATC
>JBBQII010000645.1:0-2842 GCA_038324795.1 Gemmatales bacterium | reverse complement strand
GCACCTTTAACCCGGGCACGTCGGGTGCCTCAGCCGGGTGCGACGTCATCAGCGTGACTGTATGCCCTCGCTGAGCTGCTGCCGCGGCGATGCGTGCCCCCGTTCGACCGGTGAAGATGTTCGTCAGGCAGCGGACCTGGTCGATGGGTGTCTGCGTATTTCCGGCCGTCACGAGGATGTTCATCGCTTCTCTCTGGTCTATCCGTCGGCACGTGGTTACGATCATCCCTACATGCAAGATCACATATCAATAGCGGAGTAGGCTATGAGAATCGGCATCGTCCTGTTGTTTTTCAGTTCGTTGCTCGGACTGGCCTGCAAGAAACAATCCGGTTCGTCGACCGACAGCTCGCCGGCAAGCGAGCCCGAGGCAAACAGCCCGGCCCTGATGAAAGCGAAGCAGAAATCGCGTCAAAAGCTTGAGCAGATCGGGCTGGGCATGCACAATGCGATGAGCGCGCTGGGCTCGTTTCCTTCGGCAGGGATGCCGGCACCGACCGAGGTGGCTCCGTACGGTTCACACGGGTGGCGGGTGCAGATTCTGCCGTTCGTTGAGCAGCAACCGCTTTACAACCAGATCAACCCGCCGTTCAAGCTCCCTGCCGGCATCCGGCAGCAGGTCTTGCCGCTTTACTCTTCGCCGCACGGGCCGGCATCCGCGGACACACCGTACCGCGTCTTCGTCGGCAACGGCGCGGCATTCGAGCACGGGCGGAACCTTGGCGTCCACCAATACGGCGATGGCTTGTCGAACACGATATTCGTTGTCGAGTCGGCCGAGCCGGTCAACTGGGCCGACGGGCCTGAACTGCTGTACGACCCGAAGAAGCCGCTGCCGAAGCTCGGCATCTTCCCGGGCGGCTTCCACGCGCTGATGGGGGATAGCTCGGTGATCTGGCTTCCTTCGTCGACGCCTGAAGCGACGATCCGTGCGATGATCACGCGTGCCGGCGGCGAAGTGGTTCTGCCTCCCTGAATGTCCGTGAAAGGAATGACTGATGCAGGATGTGGAAAAGTGTCGCCGAATGATCAGGATTTTTGCCGTTTCGATCGCCTGCCTGGCCGGGTTCGTGATCGTTGCCTGGCAGGTGGCCACCGGTGGCCCGCTCACGGAACTGGATCGCTCGCTGTCGCTGCGGTTCTATGATTTTGCCCGGGCGGATAGCGATCGGTTCGATTGGACGATCTGGGCGACCGACCTGAATCTGGGTCGGCCGCGTATGATTCTCATGGTCGCTGTAACAGTTGTGCTGTTGCTCGACCGGAAGTTTGGCTTGGCGTTGGCGTGGCTGGGGTCGCAGTATTACGTTCATGAACTGATCGGCGATCTGAAGATGCAGTTTGAACGGCCCCGGCCAGACTTCCCGGATTCACTCTATATCGTCGGCGGCTATTCGTTTCCAAGTGGTCATGCCGGCGGTGCGTTCGCCTTTTATGCGATGCTGGCCTACGTGGTCTGGCGGCAACAGTTCCCCCGCTGGGTGAAATCGCTCAGCTTCGTACTGCTGGCCGGGATGACGATCCTGATCGGCGTGACACGCATGCTGCTGGGCGTGCACTGGTTCAGTGATGTGCTGGGCGGTTTTCTGATTGCCGGGGCGTATGTCGGCCTGTGGGTTTTCCTGTGCGAGTTTGTCAGCGGCTTGAAGCATTGTCCGAAGTCCAAACCGGAACTGCATTCCGTTGGAAGCGGACCGGTCACCAATAAGGTTGAGTCACCTCATGGCCAATAATCAGCCGAACTGGAAGAACCCGGGCGGGGGCAGTCGCTCCTCGGGCAACGTGTCGCGCAAGCAGTGGCAGCCCGGGGCGACACCCAAGGCCGCAGGGCCGGCCGACCCGAAGGCCCGCGCTCGCAAGCGCCTGCTGGCCGCGGGCGTGACCGGCTCACTGCTCATCGCACTGGTGGTCGTCGTCATCTGGTTGTGGAAGCCGGCCAAACATCCGGCACTCGTCATCACCGCTCCGGACACATCCAACACACTCAGCGCACCCGCCAATGTGTATGGGCAGAACAGCATCAAGGAACTTGCCGCCTGGTCGGCCGGCGGCAAAGACCGCGCCCGCGTTGCCGGTGAAGCGGGTGCCTCGCGCGATGCCTGGAAGGCGAACCTCGGCAAGGCCGGCGAAAAGGCGATCGTCCTCTACTTCGGCGCCCCCGGGGCCAGCGATGCCAACGGTCCCTACCTGTTGATGACGCCCGCCGACGCGGCCGGCATCAACCTCAAGGATAAGCTGCCAGTGAGGGAGATCCTGCAGGGGCTTGCCGAGCTTCCCGCTGACAAACAGAAACTGCTGATCTTCGATGCCGCTTTCCAGCCCTCATCGTACGCGCACGGCTTCCTGCACAACGATTTCGCACGCGGGTTGAAGGCCCTTGATGCCGAGATCGAGAAAATCCCCAACCTGGTGGTCGTCGCCTCGGCCGATGCCGATCAGCGGTCGTGGGTCAGCGAGGAACTTCGCCAGCCGATTTTCGGCCACTTCGTCAACCAGGCAGTGCGCGGGGCGACCGCGGGCAAGGACCCGCGCGTCTCGGCCCGGGTACTGTTCGATTATGTGAAACAGAACGTCGGCGACTGGGCTCGCGCCAACCGCGATGCCGAACAGACTCCGGTCCTGCTGCCGACCGCATCGGGTAAGGATCGGGCGGAAAAGTTTGAAGTCGCAAGCGTTCAGACGGCCCCGACGGCCGTGGAACCCCCCGGCAACTCGTTCAGCGTACCGGCTGACCTGAAGGCCGCATGGGAAACATCCGAACGCCTTGCCCGTCGGCAACCGCCACCCGAGACGGCCAACCCGTCCGCATGGCGCAGCTACCTCGATACGCTGTTGCGCTGGG
>JBBQII010000644.1:0-2843 GCA_038324795.1 Gemmatales bacterium | reverse complement strand
TGGTTGGCCTCGGGCCACCAGAACGAGCTGTCCTCGCGATCGATCGCGGAGACGCCGCGCCGGGGCAGCAGCACCAGCGTCGGCCCGCCGGAGGCGCTGGCTTTCTCCGCGATCTCCTTGCCAAGCCGATCGTTCTCTTCCGGCGTCGTCCGCATCAGCGTGACGTTCTCGTTATGCTGGTAGAAGCGTCGATCCTTGAAGCGCTCGGGTACCGTGGCGCGCGGGCCGAAGTTCACCATGTCGAGCGCGCCGACGGAAATCACCTGCGGAATGCGTTTGATGGCTGCGGCCGTCAGCCGTTCGTTCCCGGCCGAGAGAATACCGCCGACAAGTTCGTCGGCCAGTTCCGTGGTTGTGATGTCGAGCACGCCGGAGATTAACCCGTCGCGGATCATCGCTTCCATGGTACGGCCGCCGGTGTCGGTGGCGTGGAATACCAGCACTTCGAAGCCCGCCGCTTCAACCAGTCCGCGAGCCCGGTCGACGCATGGCGTGGTCACGCCGAACATGCTGGCGGCCACCAGCGCGAGTTCCGACGCGGCCGGCGCGGGCAGCGGTTGCCGCACCATGCCCGCCATCGCGCCGGCCGCGCGCGTCAGCACCATCCGGCTGAAGCGGTTCAGCCCGCACAGGTCGACAACCGAATGCATCATGGTGATGTCGCGCACGCCGACAAACGGAGCGACCTGCCCACTGGCCAGCGTGCTGACCATCAGTTTCGGCACGCCGTAAGGCAGCGCGCGCATCGCCGCGGTGCCGATCGTCGTTCCTGCGGAACCGCCCAGCGAAAGGATGCCATCGACTTCGCCCTTCGCGTGCATCGACAGTGCCAGCGTTGCTGCCCCTGCCGCGGCAAGCGTAACCGCCTGACCGCGATCGCGTTTCGCCTGCACAAGCGCGGCCGATGTCCGGGCCGCGCGAAACACCTCTTCACGGCCGATATCCGGGCGAATCGTCGGCTCGCCGATACTGCCGACGTCCATCACACGCACAGTCAATCCCTGCCCGAGCAGCAGATCGCGAACGAAGCCGATCTCGGCTCCCTTGGTGTCGAGCGTGCCGATCAGCAGTATCGCCATCGAAATCTCCCGTGTCCCATATGCTGCTGCACGCTATGCTACTGACTGTCGAGAGGCGAGATACACTCTTTCACTCACTGCGAGACCATCATCAATGCGCGACTTTCTGATGCGGTTGTTGCGGCGGACTCTGCCGGTGGTGATTGCGCTCGCCGTCCTCGGCTATCTGCTGGGCGAAATGTATCTGATGCTGTCGCAAATGAACGGCGGCAACAACCCCGACACGTCGGCCCGCTGGCGTGCCCCGCTGATGATGGCCGGGGCCGGGATGGTCATCATGATCGTCTTCGAAACGCTGTTCTTCGTCATCCGTCGTCGGAATCCGCTGCCGCCGACACCTCCCCGCAAACCGGAACTTCCCGAATGAGTTTCTTCACGCGTGAACAGTGCCTCGAACGTCTGCGGGCTCAGGTGGCCGCGGGTCGGCCGATCATCGGAGGCGGGGCAGGTACGGGCATCAGCGCCAAATGTGCCGAGGCCGGCGGCATCGACCTGATCATCATCTACAACTCGGGCCGATTTCGCATGGCCGGTCGCGGTAGTCTGAGCGGCATGATGCCCTACGGCGATGCCAACCAGATCGTTGTCGATATGGCCCGCGAAGTCCTTCCCGTGGTGAAGAACACCCCGGTGCTGGCCGGCGTCTGCGGGACCGATCCGTTCCGGATCATGAAGCAGTTCCTGCGCGAGATCCAGTCGCTGGGATTCAGCGGCGTGCAGAACTTTCCCACGGTCGGCCTGATTGATGGCAGCATGCGCCAGGGTCTGGAAGAAACCGACATGGGCTACGATAAGGAAGTCGACATGATCCGCGAGGCCCGCTCGTTGGGCTTGCTGACCTGCCCGTATGTCTTCAACGTGAAGGAAGCCGAGGCGATGGCCGCGGCCGGAGCGGATGTGCTGATCCCGCACATGGGGCTGACAACAAAGGGAAGCATCGGCGCCCGCTCGGCCCTGACGCTTGACGAGTCAGCTCAGCGCGTGCAGGCCATGCACGACGCGGCGAAGAAGATCAAACCGGACGTACTGGTGCTCTGCCACGGCGGGCCGATCAGCGAGCCGGAGGACGCCGAGTACATCATCCGCCACACCAAGGGTATCGTGGGCTTCTTCGGCGCTTCCAGTATTGAGCGCTTGCCGACGGAAGTGGCGATCACGGGCTGTGTGCAGCGGTTCAAGGGGATGACGATTGGTTCTTAACGTGCATCACGTTAAGATGCACGTCAAACGTCGCCCGTTTTTTCCTTGCTCTCTGTCAATGTTCAGCCGATAATCCAAGTACCTGCCGGACTCTCCCGCCTGCTGCCCTGTTCTCACTTGTTTGCGTTGGAGCTTTTCCACCATGCGCATGCCTGGATTGCTGCTGATGTTCTTCTTCGCAGTGCGCGCGTCGGGCGCGGAGATACTGCCTGCCGATCGGCCGATTGAGAAGGCTGTTGACCACTACGTCAATGCGCTGTTGAAGCAGGACAAAATCAAGCCGTCGCCGTTGACTGACGATGCCACGCTGGTCCGCCGATTGACGCTCGATCTCGTTGGCCGCATCCCGACTGCAGGCGAAACCGAGGCGTACTGCTCATCGACCGACCCCAAGAAGCGTTTTCAGCTGGTTGACCGCCTGATGGCGTCCCCCGGCTTCATTCGCCATCAGGTGGCCATGTTCGATGCAATGATGGTACCCTCCACTTCGACCAAGGGCACCGGCAACCTGCGCGAGTACCTGAGCAAGGCGTTGGGTGAGAATCGGCCCTGGAGCCAGATCTT
>JBBQII010000643.1:0-2846 GCA_038324795.1 Gemmatales bacterium | reverse complement strand
GCGGGAATTATGACCGAATGGTGCGAATCAAGGTCGAGCTTACTGCCACGTCAGCGTATCGTTGCCTGTCAAAGCAGAAGGCGTAAGCGACGGTTTCGCACAAACTCCCGTTGCCAGTGATTCTCGCTCGGATCCCGCGATCAATCCCTGAAACAGCACTATCTTTAGATGATGGCCCCTGTTCGTTGCCCACTCCGTTGCCCACTCCAATGATGAGGTCCCCTATGGCTGCTGCCGCCTGGCCGGGCGTTCGCGCCGGTTCCACTCGAGTGTCGGTGTACAACGAGGGCCTGCTTGTATTCCTCTGGGACGAAGCTCATCTTGTCGCCATGGAGGCCTCCGAGGCTGACTTCGAGGGCGGGTACGCGGACGACGATGCCGGGATCGACAAGGCGCTCAAGAAGCTCGCCCGGGACGGTGTGGTGATCGCGTATGAGCTAGCCCGGGACGATGCGGTTGCAGCCGAAGTCGTCGTCGGCTTGCCGCTCACCAAGGCGGAGCTTTCCACCGCCCGGTGGCAGAAGCCGCAGACCGCCCGGCTGTCGCTGCCCACCGGTGCCCTTCGGATCGACACCGGCAATACGTTCCCGATCGGCGACGAACCGGACGAGGATGAGGAACCCGGCCGGGTGGCTGTCCCGCCGGGCGATTACGTCGTCACGCTGTATCGTCTCGACCGGGATCGGCTCGAGACGGACGGGCTGTTTGGTGAGGGGGACGAATGGACCGGGCCACAGGAAGTGATCGTCCTCACCCCGGCGGCCGACGCCAAACCGGTCAAGGGCGCGAAACCGCTGCTTCGGGCGGCGGGGGCCGACGCTGCGACATGGCAGGGCAAATACACGATCGATGGCCGGGTCTTCCATGGCAAGGCGTCGTCGACCTGCGACCGGGAGATCTGCTTCGTCAACATCGACCGCCCGGCAGTCGCGAAACTCGGGCTGAATCCGGGAACCGTCCTCCGAATGCAGGTCGGGAAGATGACGCTTGAAGCAGTCTACATCGGTGACGTCGATCCCTTAATGACGCGGACATCGTGGGTGAAGGCAGCCTGTGACGGCCGCCCGGATTTCGGTGCCGCCATGCACGGCCCGACCAACCCGCACGCCCTGGTGATCACCCGGGAAGTGGCGAGCACGGACTTCCCCGTACTCAAGAAGTGGGTGCCCGCCACCATGACGGTGTTGGCCGACCAGGTGACGATCCCGGAAAGCCTGGCGCTCACGGATGATCCGGACGACATCGACCTGTCCGGACTGGAGTAGGGGCGGACGGGCACGTTCTTCAGCGGAAGTCTCTTCCGAATTCCACTATCTCTGTTTCCTGGGATTGCATTCCCGTTCAGAACCATCTAACTTCCATCGCAAGCCCCGCGCCTGTCACCGCTTGTCGTCCTTCGCCACAAACTTCTGCACGCGTTTGCCGGCCACCTCGGCCACGTAGACGGCCCCCCTGGAATCGACGCAGAGCATGTGGGGCGTTTCGAACTGGCCGGGGGCGGTGCCTTTCCGGCCCCAGCGGCCGAGGAGTTTGCCTTCGAGGTCGAGAACCTTGATCCAGTGTTCGCGCGCGTCGGCAATGAAGAGGCGGTCGCCCGCAAGGGCCAGGCCGTAGGGGTAGCCGCTCTCGTTCCATTTCGTCAGAAACTTGCCGTCGCCGTCGAAAACCTGGATGCGATGGTTCTCGCGATCGCCGACGATCACCCGACCTTTTGCATCAACGACGACGGAGTGCGGCAGGTTGAACTCGCCATCGCCTTTGCCTTTCTTCCCCCATTGCGTCAGCAGTTTGCCATCCTTATTGAACTTCAGCACTCGCGCGTTGCCATAGCCGTCGGTGACGTAGAAATCGCCGTTCGGGGCGAAGGCCACGTCGGTCGGGCGGTTGAAGCGGTCGGGGGCATCGCCCGGCTCGTCGCGTTTGCCGAGGGTCATCAGCAGCTTGCCGTTCGGGTCGTACTTCAGCACCAGATGGTTGCCCATGTCGGTGGTCCAGACGTTGTTCTCCGGATCAATGCGGATGCCGTGCGCGGTCTTGACCATGTCGTCGCCCCACGAGCGCAGGTACTTGCCATCACGATCGAGGACGACGATCGGCTTCTTGCCGCGATGGAAGAGAAACAGCCGATCCCCGGAATCGGCGGCAATGGCCGACACCGGGCCCAGCACGACGTCGGCCGGCAGTTTCATCCAGTCGGCGACCGGCTGATAGTCGGGAAGGGGCGACTGAGCGCTGACTGCGGAAATTGTCAGCAGGGAGAAAACGACGGCGGCATGTTGTGAGAGGTTCATGGCCATTCCCGGATGAGGTTGCGGCAACAGGATTCAGTGGATTCCCGTGTTCGGTCAACGTTGAAATCACGGGTCAGCGGTTTCTTAGGACGGCCTTCCCAGGCCATCCTAAATCGCATGCACGGATTCATCCGATCTGCCGGCCACGTTGAGAGGGGGCACTGTTTCGCGGGCATTCACCTGCCCGGCCAACGGGTCGTTGCCGTCTGCCGCCTTGATGTTCTGCCGCGTCACTTTCACTCCAATCGGACAACCACCAGTCCTCAAACGGCTTGAAGCGTCCTGTAGGGTGGGCGAAGGCCTTGCGCAGCCCACCACGCCCAGTAGTTATGGTGGGTTCCGCAAAGCTTGTGACGGTATGCGCGTAGCGTCGGGAGCATGTCCCGTGGTCGCAATGGTGGGTTCCGCAAAGCCTTCACCCACCCTGCAGGGCTACTGGGCCGCGGCCTGGAACTCCTGGCGGATCTTCGATCCATCGGAGTTGCCCATGCCAACCCGTTGAATCAGCAGCACGTAGAACTTGCCCTTCACCGGGTCGATCCAGGCTTGGGTGCC
>JBBQII010000642.1:0-2848 GCA_038324795.1 Gemmatales bacterium | reverse complement strand
CCGGACGAAAGTGACGTTCGCCTGGACCGAAGACGGCGGCGCGAAGCAGGCCTCGCACACGTTTACGTCAGGCGACTCCACGGCATGGAAATTGCCTACAGGTAAGAACGTGCAGACGCGTTGGGTTGAGTTCGAAGCGGTAAACGCACGTTAAAACGTTCAGCGTGCATCCCGGCGGGATGCACGGTACTGTTTCATGGAAAGGCATATGCGCACATTCACTCTCTCCGTCGCCGCGCTGCTGATCATCGCCATGCAAAGCAACGCCGCGGAGCGGCCGAACGTGCTGCTCATCTGCGTCGACGACCTGAAGCCGGCGCTCGGCTGTTACGGCGACCCGATCGCCAAGTCGCCGAACATTGATAAGCTGGCCTCGCGCGGGTTGCTGTTTGAACGGGCCACCTGCAATCAGGCCGTCTGCTCGCCGTCGCGCAACTCGCTGCTCGTCGGCCTGCGACCGCAGACGCTGGGGATCTACGACCTGGCGACGAACTTCCGCAAGTCGGCCCCTGATGCGGTCACGCTGCCGCAGACGTTCAAGGCCAACGGCTACACGACCGAGGCGATGGGGAAGCTTTTCCATGTCGGCCAGGGTAATTACGATGATGCCGCGTCGTGGTCGGTACCGCACTTCACGCCGAAGGCGGCCACGTATCTGCTGAAAGAGAATCAACCGCTCCCTGCCGTGAAGAACCCGAAGGATCCTTCCGACTTCCCGCGCGGCGCGGCCATCGAGAACGCAGACACCGATGACGGCAAATATGCCGATGGCGTCGTCGCCGATGAGGAGATCCGACGACTGAAAGAGAAGAAGGCCGATCAGCCGTTCTTCATGGCCGTCGGCTTCATCCGCCCGCATCTGCCGTTCGTCGCGCCGAAGAAGTATTGGGATCTCTATCAGCGCGATCAGTTCAAACTCGCGGCCGTGCGGGTGCCGCCGGTCGGGGCCCCGGCGTACGCGCCGCAGTTCGGCGGGGAACTTCGCCGTTACAAGGAGATGCCCGCGAAGGGCGACCTGGCCGACGACACCCAGCGTACGCTGATCCACGGCTACTACGCCGCGATGAGTTACATGGATGCACAACTGGGCCGCGTAATCGACGCGCTCGATGCGGCCGGGCTGGCGAAGAACACCATCATCGTTCTATGGGGCGATCACGGCTGGCATCTGGGCGATCATGGAATGTGGTGCAAGCACACCAACTACGAGCAGGCAACGCGCATCCCCATCATCCTCATCGCGCCGGGCGTCTCGAAGGCCGGCACGAAGACCGCATCACAGATCGAAACGGTCGACATCTACCCGACGCTGTGCGAGTTGGCCGGCCTGACGCCGCCGAAGAATCTCGACGGCAAAAGCTTCGTCAGCGTGTTGAAGGACCCGACGACGGCCACGCGCGATCACGCCATCCACGTCTACCCTCGAGGAGAGCGCATGGGCCGGGCAATTCGCGATGCCCGCTACCGGCTCGTCGAATGGAAGAAGCCCGGGGCGGCTCCGGAATCGGCCGAAATTGAACTTTACGACTACAAGAACGATCCCGAGGAAACGAAGAACCTGGCGAAGGATCTTCCGGATGAAGTGGCCCGGTTGCGGAAGATACTGGCGGCCCACCCGGAAGCGAAACCGCAGATCGTCGCTGTCAAGTCGACTGAGGCTAAACCGAAAGTCGATCGCGCCGAACTGTTCGCCCGCAAGGACACGAACAAGGACGGCAAACTGTCTCGCGAAGAGTTCCTCGCCAACCAACCCGACCCGGACGAAGCACCGAAGCGGTTCGAGAAGTTCGACATCGACAAAGACGGGTTCCTGACCAAAGATGAATTCGTGACCATGGGCGTGAAGTAAAACGAACGAGCCGCGACGCACAACGATAACGGAGATAGATCATGCAACTTGGCGGAGCACCTGAAAGCGGCAACGTGACTGATTCCCGCGGCGCGGGCGGCGTGATGGCCCTGGGTGGCGGCGGCATCGTCCTCGCCATCCTGGGCCTGATCTTCGGCGTCGACCTCGGCGGCGGCGGCGGCAACCAGGGCGGCGGTGGGCCCAAGGACGAAAAGACCTTCGTGTTCACCAAACGTGTCCTTGGCACGACCGAGGCCGTGTGGGGCGATGAGTTCCCGAAGCAGTATGGCCAGAAGTACCGTGCCCCGAAGCTGAAGCTGTTCAGCAGCCAGGTCCGCACCGGTTGCGGCACGGCACCCTCGGCGGTCGGGCCGTTCTACTGCCCCGCCGATCAGACGGTCTACATCGACCCGACGTTCTTCAACGATCTCGAGAAGAAGCTGGGCGGCTCCAAGGCCGAGTTTTCGCAAGCGTACGTCATCGCCCATGAGGTCGGCCATCATGTGCAAAAACTGCTCGGCTATTCCGCCCGCGTCGACGAAGCGCGTGGTTCCTCACGCGAGAACGACATGTCGGTCCGCCTCGAACTGCAGGCTGACTACCTGGCCGGGGTGTGGGCGAACAAGGGGCAGCAGAAGTTCAAGTTCATCGAACCCGGCGATGTGGAGAGCGCCATCACGTCGGCCCGTGCCATCGGCGACGACCGCTTGCAGAAGCGCTCGGGCGGCTTCGTTCACCCGGAGAAGTTCACGCACGGCACGTCCGCCCAGCGTGTGCGCTGGTTTCAGGATGGCCTGAAGACCGGCGATGCCAGTAAGAAGAAGCTCGACTACTTCTTCTCGGTCCCCTCGTCGAAAGATCTGTAATGGCCAAGCTGTCGCAACCGCCCACCCTGTCGCAACGCTGGTCGGCGAAGCTGGATGACCACACGATTGCCCTGGCCTGGTCAACCGATGGTTCGCAACTTGCGGCCGCGTCGGTCAGCGGTCCGATCACGGT
>JBBQII010000641.1:0-2853 GCA_038324795.1 Gemmatales bacterium | reverse complement strand
ACATACTTGTACTTCAGCACGTTGTCGGCCATACGCAGCAGGTTATCCTGGCGAATATCGATCTCGCCCTGCCCGCCCGAAGCTGCTTCGTGGCGATGAGCTTCCACGGTCAGACCGCACTGGATCATCGTCAGCATCATTTCCGAACGCAGATCGTGCATCGCATCGGACGGGGGGCAGGGGAAGTAGCCTTCCTTGTACCGCACCTTGTGGCCCAGGTTCGGCTTCTCATCCCGGCCGGTGTTCCACGCCCCTTCGACGCTGTCGACGAAGTAGTAACCCGAGCGCGCGTCCTGATCGTAGCGAACATCGTCGAAGACGAAGAACTCGACTTCCGGACCGAACAGGGCGCTGTCGGCGATACCCAGTTCCTTCATGTAGTTGACGGCCTTGCGCGCCACGTTGCGAGGGTCGCGAGAGTAGTCTTCCTTCGTCAGCGGGTCCTGAATGTTGCAGATGAGTGTCAGCGTCGTATCGCGGCAGAAGGGGTCGATGAACGCGGTATCAGGCGCGGGGACAACGAGCATGTCCGACTCGTTGATCGCCTGCCAGCCGCGGATGCTCGAACCGTCGAAGCCGATACCGTCCTGGAAGACTTCTTCGGTGAGCGCCTCGGCCGGGATGGTGAAATGCTGCCACTGACCCGGAAAGTCCATGAAGCGAAGGTCAACGGCACGGACTTCCTTTTCACGGATGAAAGCAAGCAGTTCTCTCGGTGTCACGACGCGGCACCCCTCCCGGCTGGCGGTAATGGTTCGAGCACGAAGTCGTTATAGGGAGAGGAGGGCGAACCAGCGTTCAGCATCTTCGTCAGTGCGGATTGCGGTCCTGCGTTCCAAGGGCAGTCCCCGCCAGGCCGAACGGTCGAACGCCCCCGGGCGGCAGGGCCTTCATCGACGCTGCATAACTGCCGATGCCTGCGGCCGCATTGTGCCTCGCGACTTCCGCCTGCGCGAGGACCTGCGCCAAGGTCGCGGCGTCCGCCTCGAAGGCATCCAGGAACTGCTCGTCGGCCTTGGTTTGCGGCTGCCCTGCAAGCTTTGCGCGCAGAACATACAACTTGCCCCACGCACGAACCCGCGTATCGCGGATCGCATCGAGCAATGGTGCGACCGCTTCCCAGCGACCGGCACGCGCCGCCTGCTCAGCGGCATTGGCCAGCACCCACGGCGGCGCGATCCCCTGCTTGCTGTCGATCTTCGCCAGATTCAAGATGGTCTCGATTGCCTGCGCGGCCGCTTCGGGCTTGCCGGTATCAACGGCAGCCGACGCGACACGCGCAAGTGCCTGAATCTGATCAGCCGGCGAACCGGACATGCGGGCCACGGCCAGCGCTTCATCGAACTTCCCCTGCAGGGCCAAACCCTCAGCATACGCCAGCCGCGATGACCGATCGGTCCCCTTCGGCCCGGCCACGGGCGGCGGAACATGGGCAACGTTCGCCGGCGGGCGCGATGCATCCGGGTGCAGCGCCAGCCAAAGGGCAGTGGCTGCAGGCTGCGCCAATGCCGGCAGCTTGGCCAGTACCTGCTCGGCCTGATCCTTCTTGTTCAACAGGAACAGTTCGATGCCGACCCGGCCCAGCGTTTCCGGCTGTTCCGCTTCGGAGCTGCTGTTGCGGGCGATGGTGGCCGCGAGCGGGCCCTGGTCGTGCTCGGCCAGTCGACGTGTCAGCATCCGCAATGCCCGGGTGCGGACTTCGAGATCGTTGGGCGGCAGTTTGTCGATGCACTTGCGGATCAACGGGTGAACTTTGTCCCATGGCAGGCGAACATCGTCGTCAAGTTGTTTGGCGGTCCCGCCGCAAACCACCAGGGCAGCGCCCAGTTCGGCCAGCATGCCGCTGCGGTCCTCGTTGCCGGCGGGCAGGTTCTGCACCTGATCTCGCGCTTTGTCGAAGTGCGTCAGCGCCTTCTGCAAATCGTCGGCCTTGGTCGCATCGCGCACGCCGTACTCGCCGGCCAGGCGATGGACACCGGAATGGAACTCGGGCTTGGCCGAGCCCTGTTCCTTGTCGGCGATCTCGCGCAGAGCGCGATCCATCAAGCCGTCATCGCGCGCTTCGCGGCGCAGCCCTTGCACATAACGAATCGCCAGAAAGCCGATGCCAAGAATCGCAACCGTGTAAAGCCCCTGCTTCAGCCGGCGAATCCGGCGTTCGCCCGGCTCTTCATCGTCCTCGGGTTGCAGGGCGTTGGCCTTGCGCAGCGCCTCGCCGCTCACGCCGCGAGCCTGGCCGTCCCACACCCCGGCGGGAACCGGTTCGGCACTCTTCGCCATCGACGGCTTGTTCGCGTTGGTGTTGCGCCAGTCAAGCGGCTTGTCTTCAATGATCTTGGGAACGCGGAAGATCTTGCCGCACTCGGGACACTTGGTGTTCTTGCCCGCCAGCGACGCTTCCACATCGAACTTATGTTCGCACGCGGTACAGGTCACACCGATCTTCTTCGCGACCGGCGTGGCAACGGGCTTGTCCGGTACGGACGGGGCGGGCAACCGATCATCACTGAACGCCTCGGCGGCGAGAGTTTCGGCATCGATCGGCTTGGCCGGTTTGACGGCCACACCGGGAACGGTCGCGGCCGGAACGGTCGATTCAAAGGGAATCAGAATCTGCTGCTGGCACTTCGCGTTCTTACACTTGCCCATCTTGCCGGCATACTTCTCGTCCAGCTTGTAGAGCACGCCGCAGTGCGGACAGTGAAATTCAATCGCCATGTTGCGAAGACCCGGTGCCAGAATCGGCCGTCGATGATGCAGCTTGTATTATGACGGACGGGATCAAGAGTGGCAATCGCGAGAAGGGGAATGGTTTCCCCATCGGGAGAAGAAAAGGGGGACATTCCACATCAC
>JBBQII010000640.1:0-2854 GCA_038324795.1 Gemmatales bacterium | reverse complement strand
CCCGGACCTGATGCCGATTGCCGTCTCAGTGCCAATGCAGCCGATTCAGTCGTTCTGCGTCGTCGCCTGGGACTGCAAGGCCGACAACATCGGCGACCTGAAGGACCAGAAGATTTCGCTGCCCGGCAACCACCGCGACTTTGGTGAGCTGTTCCTCGAAAAGCAGAAGACGCAGCACAAAACGGTCTTCGAAGGGCAGCTGAACCGCCCGTTCGCCGACGATGCGATCTTCGACGTGATCGAAGGCCGGGCCGGCTGCACGATCATCGACTGCTCGACCTTCATGTACTTCCAGCGCGTCAATCCGGGCCAGTTTCAGAACCTCAAGGTCCTCACTCAGTCGGAAGTGTTCCCGAACGCCTGCATCGTCGCCAAGAAGGGCGGACTGGACGCCAAGACGATCGAGAAGTTCAAGACTGCTCTCTTCAAGGCCCAGAACGACCCGATCGGCAAGCCGATGCTGACGACCTGGAAACTGAAGGGTTTCGCCCCCGTGCCGGAAGATTACCCGGCACAGCTCAAGGCCATCGAGAAGGCTTACCCGGTGCCCGCATCGTGGAACTCGGCCGAGAAATAACGGCCACTGCCCGGCAGCCCCCTATGAAGCCCCCGGCCTCCCCCGGGGGCTTCTCGCGTTGCATGGACTGCCCGCACTCATATCATTTCTTGTCCAGCGAACATTGAAGGGACTCGGAGCCGCGACCTATGCCGGAAAGCATTCAGACCGTATCGATCTCGCGCGAGACCCACGAACGCTATCTTCGCTATGCCATGTCGGTCATCACTTCGCGCGCGTTGCCTGACGTGCGTGACGGTCTGAAGCCCGTGCAACGCCGCATCCTGTACGCGATGTACAACGACCTGCGATTGTCGTTCGACGGGCGCGCGGTCAAATGCGCCCGCATCGTCGGCGAGGTGATGGGGAAGTACCATCCACACGGAAACCTGGCCCTATACGATGCGCTCGTGCGCATGGCCCAGGACTGGGTCATGTGCGTTCCGCTGATTCACGGGCAGGGGAACTTCGGCTCCGTCGACGGCGACCCACCCGCGGCCGACCGCTACACGGAAGCGAAGCTGAGTGCAGCTTGCGATGTGCTCCTGAGCGAACTGCGCCAGCAGACCGTCGACATGCGCGCCACGTACGACAACAGCAACGTCGAACCGGTCGTGCTGCCGGCCCAGTTCCCCAACATCCTCGTCAACGGCGGCTCGGGCATCGCGGTCGGCATGGCGACGAACATCCCGCCGCATAATCTGGGCGAAGTGCTGCGCTCATGCATTGCGCTGATCGATGAACCCGACATCACGACAGCCCGCCTGATGGATGCCGGCGTGAAAGGGCCCGACTTCCCGCTCGGCGGCAAGGTGATCGTCGACCGGCCCACGCTGCGCGGGATCTACGAAGACGGCCAGGGCAGCATCAAGATCCTCGGTGAATGGAAGCTGGAGAAGGCCAGTTCCAAGCAGCCGCAGATCATCATCACGTCGATCCCTTACAACGTGGACAAGGGAAAGCTTGAAAACGAAATCGGCACCATCATCGAGTCACGCGCGGTCCCGCAACTGACCGGCCAGACCAATGAAACCAACGAGAAAGACGGCCTGCGCATCGCGCTCGACATCAAGCCCGGCAGCGACCCGGAACTGGTGATGGCCTACCTGTTCAAGCACACCGCCCTGCAGCAAAACTTCGCCTTCAACATGACCTGCCTGATTCCCTCGGGCGACACGATCAAGCCCGAACAGATCGGCCTGAAGGCGATTCTGCAGCACTTCCTCAACTTCCGCTTCGCGACAGTGCGAAGACGCTTCGAGTACGAACTGGCCCAGCTGCTCCGCCGGATTCACATCCTCGATGGCTTCCGGATCATCTTCGATGCGCTTGACAGGGCCATCAAGATGATCCGCGAATCGCAGGGCAAGCAGGACGCAGCGCAGAAGCTGATGAAGGCCTTCGAACTGGATGAAGAGCAGACCGGCGCGATCCTCGATTCACAGCTGTACAAGATCGCACAGATGGAGATTCAGAAGATCCTCGACGAACTGCGCGAAAAGAAGCGCGAAGCCAAGCGGATTCAGGACATCCTGAGTTCGGAAGCCAAGCTGTGGGAAGTGATCAAGGGCGAGTTCCGCGCGATCGAGGAAAAGTACGCCGCGAAGCGCCGCCGGACCCGGCTCGCCACCGACGAGAACCTGCTCGAGTTCGACGAAGAGAAGTACATCACACGCGAAAACACCAACGTGGTGCTGACACGCGACGGCTGGGTCAAGCGTGTCGGCAAGCTGGGATCGGTTGAAGGAACACGCGTGCGCGAGGGCGATGGCGTCATCGCCGTCGTGCCGGGGTCGACGCTCGACCATGTCGCCTTCTTCGCGGACGATGGCACCGCCTTCACGATGCGCATGAACGAAGTGCCGGCCAGTTCCGGCTACGGCGAGCCGATCACGAAGTTCTTCAAGATCGACGACAAGGTCAAGATTATCGCCGCCGCCACGTGCGACGCGCGCTTCATCCCGGCCACGACAAAACCACCGACCAAGGCCGACCCGCCCGGCCCGTACCTGTTGGTCGCTACTTCGGAAGGTTTCGCCTCGCGGCTGCCGTTCGCCCCTTATCGCGACGCCTCGACCAAGTCGGGCCGACGCTACGTGCGCGTCGCCGACAGCGCGAAGGTGGTGATGGTTACTGTGCTGGCGGATGAAGAGAGCCTGTTTTTGGCCACACGCAACGGCCGGCTGATCCACTTCCTATTGGAGGAGATCAACATCCTCTCCGGCGCGGGCAAAGGTGTGCTGGGCATCAGGCTGGATGACGACGATGTCTGCCTGGGCGGGGCGCTGGTCTCCAATC
>JBBQII010000639.1:0-2858 GCA_038324795.1 Gemmatales bacterium | reverse complement strand
AGTCACCCGCTTGCTTCATGCGCGGCTATTAAGTTCCAATTACTTCCCGGCCTTCGCGTTGCTGAAGCGTTCGGCCACTGCCGTCCAGTTCACCACGCTCCACCACGCATCCACGTAATCGGCGCGCTTGTTCTGGTACTTCAGGTAGTAAGCGTGTTCCCAGACGTCGATGCCGAGCAACGGCACCAGGCCCTCCATCAGCGGGCTGTCCTGGTTCGGCTTGCGGACTACCTGCAGTTTGCTGCCGTCGAAGATCAGCCATGCCCAGCCGCTGCCGAACTGGCCGAGGGCGTTCTCTTTGATCTTGGCCTGGAAGGCGGCGAAGTCGCCGAACGACTTGGTGATCTCATCGCCCAGCGGTCCCGTCGGCGTGCCGCCGGCACTTGGGCCCATGATCGTCCAGAACAGGGCATGGTTGGCATGCCCGCCGCCGTTGTTGATGACCGCCTGGCGGATCGATTCGGGAACGCTCTTGATGCCGCGCAGCAGTTCGTCGATCGACTTGGCCTGAAGATCGGCATGGCCGTCGAGAGCCTTGTTCAGGTTGTCGACATAGGCCTTGTGGTGCCGCTGCGAGTGAATTTCCATCGTCAGCGCGTCGATGTGCGGTTCGAGCGCGTTGAATGCATAGGGCAGAGCGGGAAGCGAATGCGCCATGGTCTGTTCTCCTTCACGACGTGTGGTCAATCTCGGGGAAGTCCGTCGAGGTTAACTTACACGTCGTTCGGAGCGGCGAACACCCGCGAAAGGCAAAGAAGTACCGATCACCGCCAACGCTTAGCCGCTATACCGCTCAACAATAGTGGAAGAAGTTAACCACGGATGACACCGACAACACGGATAAGACCCGGGAAGTGCCTGCTCAGCTTCGTGTATCGAGTTTGATCCATCCGGTTTTACCCGTGTTCTCCGCGACATCTGTGGTCAAAATGAACAACAGCCAGCCTGCCTGTAACTTGGTATCAATGGCATTGCTCAAAATTGAGGGGTGATGCGGTTAGCCGCGTGTCGCCGGGTTTCCGGAGACACGCGCGATGTCGACGTTACACCATGCTTTCCAGCAGGAACTTCAGTTTGCGCACTTCCGGTTCGATGGGGTAGTCGGCCTCAGGTGAGTCCTGGATATCGATTGTCAGCGCCCGTTCGTAGTTCTCGCGTTCGAGAAGGGTAACGATCTTGCCGTACTCGACGTGCCCCTGCCCGATACGGACCTGGAACTGATCGACACTGCTGTCGCGCAGGCGCACATGCTTGACGAACGGGAACAGTTCGTCGTACTCCTCGTTGCGGTGCGGACCGACGGCGTAGTGGCTGGGGTCGAGCGTCAGCCCCAACCCGGGCACGCGCTCGCACAGCATAAGTGCCGCGGCCGGGTCGCCCGTGAGCGTGTCGCGATGGGTTTCGACGGCCAGCGTCACCCCTTCGGCCTGCGCGAGCTTGCTCAGCGTCGTCAGGCGCTTCACTTCCTCATCAAGATCAGTCGCCGGGTCGCCCGCGGCGATGGTGACGACCGGCACGGTCAGCAGTCGGCCCAGGCGGCAGACGGCCTTCAGTTGCTCGCGGTAGACATCGGGCTCCGGCGCCGCGAATGAGGCATGAATGGCGGAGTAGATGAAGCCGGTCGAACGCAGATACTGGGCAGTCTTGTTGACATCCATGGCGATTTCGGAAGGCTTCAGATGCGGGCCGGTTTCGCTGACCGCCAGGTCGATCTTCTGAAAGTGCAGCGCGTTGATCGAACGCAGTGCATCCTCAAATGTGGAACGCTGAAAGCAGAGTGTGGAACATGCAACGTACACGGCAAACCCCCTCCGTGGTCCGCGAGCGCCGGCAACGGCGCGCAGCGATTGAACTGTGAAAGCCCCCCCGGGCCAGTCAGCCGAATACCCGCAGGGGGTTCGAAGAGCAAGATCTGTTCTGGCGGAATTCGCTATGGGCAGATTGCCCGGCGGTTGCTATCGCCGCCCCGTAGAGCACGCGTCTCGGGTGCTCGTTCATTCGACCACGCGAGACGCGTGCTCTACGACCGAGACGGAACACCCGACATGGACCAACGGCAACTCGATCACGCGTTTCTCGAAACGGTCGAAAGCGACTTGGCGCGAGCGCTCGAACTGGCGACCGCGCTCGAGACTGAATTGAAGGACGATGCCGTCGAGCCTGCCCTTGCCTGGCAGGATTCGTTCAATGCACTAACCGCCAACCTGACTGGCTGGCAGGATCGACTTGAAACGATGGCCGGGCAGACTCGCGAAATGGAACAGGGCTTGGCCGCGCACGAAGCCGAAATGCGGCATTGGTTTCAGTCGATCCACATTAGCGGATCGACGTTCAGCGAGCACGCCAACGGCATGCGCAATCAATCCTTCAACCAGTAGCGCACGATGCAATACAGAGCGTTGAAGGCGTCCTTCATCCCGATCTTTTTGCCTTCTTCGTACGTTCGCCCCGAATAGCTGATCGGGATTTCGTAGATGCGCCAGGCGGGCTTCTTCTTGCGGGCGATCTTGGCGGTGATCTCGGGCTCGAAACCGAACCGGTCCGACTTCAGCGTGATCCCTTGCAGCACTTCCCGCCGGAAGACCTTGTAGCAGGTCTCCATATCGGTGAGGTTCAGGTTGGTGAAGAAGTTCGACAGCATCGTCAGCGACTTGTTGGCTACATAGTGCCAGAAGTACAGCACGCGATGATTGTCGCCGATGAACCGCGAGCCGAAGACAACGTCCGCCTTGTTCTCGATGATCGGCTGCAGCAACCGCGGATACTCGGCCGGATCATACTCGAGGTCGGCATCCTGCACGATCACCACGTTGCCCGTTGCGTGCTGGAAGCCGGTTCGCAGGGCAACGTGGTGATCG
>JBBQII010000638.1:0-2867 GCA_038324795.1 Gemmatales bacterium | reverse complement strand
CTCGGCCCGGGCATGCGCAACCAGCACGAACGATGCAACAATGGCGATCGACAGAATACGATTCATGGCCTGGCTCTCCCTCGACAGACTTCCGTCAATGTCGGGGGAATAGCATGGCAGGGCGGGGCGATCCAGCCCAGTTTTAAATGCAGAAGTGAACCACGAATAGGCCGAATCGCACGAATGAACAAAGGAATGCAGTTTGCTGAATTCTGCTCTGATTCGTCTTCATCGGCTTATTCGTGGTTCATTTGTCTTTCAGAACATTAGCGTCCAGAAACGCTTTCAAACGGGCCATGAACTCGTCGTCGACGCGTTCATTGTGGCCGCCTTCGCTGATGGCGAAGAACTCTTTGGGTGACGGGGCCGCGTCGTAAAGCTGCTTGCTCATTTCGAACGGGACGAGTTCATCTTGGATCGCACCGGAGACGAACACCGGGCTTTTTACGCTGCCGATTTTGGTAATACTGTCGAAGCGGTTGCGCATGATCCACTTCACGGGCAGCCAGCGGTACTGGCGTTGGCCGACATCGGGCAGGGCGGTGAACGTCTTCAACAGCACCAGCGCCCGCATAAGGTGTCGTTGGGCGATCTCGGTGGCAATACCGCCGCCGAGCGATTCGCCGTAGATGATGACGCGTTCGACCGGCACCTTCTTGACCTCGGCCAGGAACTTCAAAGCCGTCTCGGCCGAAGCGTAGCAACCTTCTTCGCTGGGCTTGCCCGTCGATTTGCCGTAGCCGGGATAGTCGAAAATCATGACCGAACAGCCGAGTGCCTCGCGGAAGCGCAACAGGCTTTTGCCGCGATAGCTCAGGTTGCCGCCGCTGCCGTGGCAGATCAGCAGGACTTCATTCGAACCGGCACGCGGCAGGTACCATGCGTGAATCTGATCATCGCCGGATGGGAACGTCACTTCTTCGATGGCCGGGTCGGGCGGTTCCTCCCATTGTTCCGCGGCCGTCTGCGACTGATAGACCAGCGAGCGTTCCAGAAAGAGCATCACGATGACGATCACCACATAGAGGACAAGCAGGTTTCTAGCCCAGCGGAACAGCCAGTTCCCCCACGTCGACTTCCGGACGGCAGGTGCGGGTTCGGTCATGAGGGCTCCGTACGGCAGCAGCGGAAGACGAGCGGCGATAACAGGCCAATGACGACAATCAACAGACAGACCAGCGGCACCCAGTCGCCGAGTTTCGGGTAGAGCGATTCGCCTTTATGGATCGGTACCACGCCGTTGACCACCGCGGTGACTTTGACTGAATCGGCCCACGTCTCGCCGGGCAGTTGCAGGATTTCTCCATCGGGACCGATGATGCAGGAAATGCCCATGTTGACCGCGCGTACGATCGAGCGCCGGCACTCGACCGCGCGGAAGCGGCAGATGGCCAGGTGCTGTTCGTGTTCCTCCGTACCGTTGAACCAGCCGTCGTTCGAGATGTTGACGATGAAGTCGACCGGACCGCCTTCTTCATCGCGAACGGCATATCGCCGGGCCAGACTTGAGTCAGAGCTTTCGTAACAGATGATGCAGCCGAAGGTGTAATCCACCCCGTTGACTTTCAACGGAAACCGGGTGAAGTTCTCGCCGGGTTTGCAACTGTAATCGTGCGTATAGGGGGTGAACGCGCTCATCCACGGGAAGACCGATTCGAGCGGTACATACTCGCCGAAGGGAACCAGGTGCATCTTGTCGTACCGCGGGCCGGGTGTGCCGTCTTTGTTGATCAACTTGGCGGAGTTGTACTTCCACTGTCTGCCGTCACTTTCCATGATCATGGCGTTGAGGCCGAGCAACTGGTTTGCCTTCCACGCGCCGATGCCTTTCGACAGCCTCGAAGAAAACATCAGCCTCGCCCGCCATTCATCATTCAGTAACGACGGATTGACATCGGCCGACGCTTCGGACCAGTCGCCGCTGCACGTGGTTTCGGGCCAGACGACGAGATCGGGAAATTGGTCGGCCGGCACATCGATCGCCTGTCTCAGCAGGTTGCCCATCTGCTGATCAACCGCCTGCGATTCAGCCATCTTCACCGCCTGCGGCAGATTGCTTTGCAACAGCGCGACGCGCGGCCCCGCGGGTTCGTTGTGATTTCCCTGATCGCCCCTGCCGATGAGAAGCCCCGCGATCAACAACGATGCGGTCACGCCAACGGCAGGCCACGGTCGTCGGCCGACACCTGTCTGCAATCTTCGGAACCACAGGTATAGGGTCGCATTTACCATCACGACAAGAAACGACACCAGGTAGACTCCGCCCAGGCTGGCCATCTGCAGGACGAGTGAATTGTCATGCTGCGTGTAGCCCAGGAAGTACCAGTTAAAGCCGATGCGATGCTGGATGCCCAGCGGTTCCAGCCAGGTGAAGCCGGTGGGGAAGCTGGCGCGGAAGTAGTCGAGCCCCACGAAGACGGCCGGGGCGGACAGATAGAGTGGCATCCCCCGGCGGTCGAGCAACCGGACAAGAAAGATGCTGAACGCCATGTACGCTGAACTCATCAGCGCGAGGAATGCCCACGTGCCGTACATGGCCGGGTGAGCGACGCGCATCCACTGCAATGCCGGCACATAGAACACCATCCCGCCGGTGAACGCCGCCAGGTAGACGACGCGCGGCCGGACGGTGGAATGCACCAGATGCAACATCAGCACCAGGGCGATCCACCCGAGAAAGCCGAGGTTCACCGGGAAAAAACTAGCGTACAGCAGAATGCCGGATGCGGCAGCCAGCAGGAACAACGATCGGGCGGATGAAACAAAAGGCATCGAGCGTCCTCTCTCGCGAACGGGTCAGACATCCAGTAGGATTGCTTCAACGACATCGCCCGCCCGGTACTTGATCTCGCCTGCCGGCAGCGCCA
>JBBQII010000637.1:0-2869 GCA_038324795.1 Gemmatales bacterium | reverse complement strand
CACGCGGGCGT
Organism: Gemmatales bacterium; assembly: GCA_038324795.1. Taxonomy (GTDB): domain Bacteria; phylum Planctomycetota; class Planctomycetia; order Gemmatales; family Gemmataceae; genus JAIOQJ01. The sequence continues at coordinate 2,858 of JBBQII010000637.1, read as the reverse complement.
GGCCGATGGAGAAGGGGGCACCGAAAGAGACGACCGATCATGTGCATCAGAAGTCAATCTGGTTCTGCCACGGCGACATCATCCCCGAAGGGCTGGAGATTCCGCAGAAGATCAAAGGGGTGAAAGGCGTCGACTTCTGGTCCGAGAACGTCGGCCATGGTGTCATCGCCTGCACCGAAGTGGGTGTCCCGAGCGTGAAGGGCAACCAGGGCAGCGTGACGACCCGCAACGAATGGCGCACGGCCGATGGCAAGAAGATCCTTGATGAAACCCGCGTGATCGGCATCAAGGCCCTGCCAAGCGGCGCCCGGTTGCTGACGCTCGACATCGACCTGGAAGCCAAGGACCGCCCGTTGACCTTCGGCGACACCAAGGAAGGATCGATGGGCATTCGCGTGAACGACGAGATCATGACGAAGAACGGTGGCCACTTCACCAATGCCGAGGGCAAGGTGGATGAGAAGGAGATCTGGGGTCAGCCGTCCCCCTGGTGCGATTACGTCGGCGCCATCGGCGGCAAGACGGCCGGGATCGCGCTGTTCGACGACCCGGACAACAAGCCCGGCGCGGTCTGGCATGCCCGCGGCTACGGGCTGATGGCGGCAAACCCGTTCGGGCGCGACGGTTCATTCCCCAGCCAGAAGGGAAAGACCGATCTGTTCAAGCTGGCCAAGGGCGAGCACCTGAAGCTGCGCTACGGCATCCTGATCCATGCGGGTGATACGAAGGAAGCGAAAGTGGCTGACGAGTACGCGGCGTTCAAGAAGTAGTCGGGCGTCAGGCGGACCGTTGGTCCGCCAGCTCAACGTGTTGATGATTCATCTTTGGGAGTTCTTCATTCATGGCCTCCACCTCGGGGTTGAAGTTCCGTCTGTCCGTGATGATGTTTCTGGAACTGTTCATCTGGGGCGCGTGGCTGCCGCTCATCTTCGCGTACTTGCCGGGCATGGGTTTCACGAAGCTCGAAACCGCCTGGATTCTCGGCATGTTCAACCTGGCGGCACTGGTGGCGCTGTTCTTCAGCACGCAGTTCGCGGACCGCAACTTCGCGGCCGAGAAGTTCATGTCGTTCAGTCATCTGGTCGGCGGCATCGCCATCCTGGGGCTGGCGTTTATCGAGAAGCCGGTCGATGGCCCCGCGCCGTTCTGGCCATTCCTGATCCTGATGGGCATCCATTCGCTCTTTTACGTACCGACCATCTCGATCGCCAACTCGATCGCGTTCGCGAACATCAAGGACCCTCAGCGCGACTACGGCCTGCTGCGCATGTGGGGCACGATCGGCTGGATCGCTGCTGCCTGGCCGTTTGTGTTCATCCTCGTCGACTGGAGCAAGGTGCCGTCGATCGGTGAGGTCGGCTTCGTCAACTGGTTCACCACGGCCATGGGCTCGGGCAAGACGGGCGACGCGCTACTGAGTGCGACCAGATATACGTTCGTGGTTTCGGGCATTGCGTCGCTGGCGCTCGCGGCGTTCAGCCTGCTGCTGCCGCACACGCCGCCCCGCCCGGCCGCGGCCGGCGGTGAGAAGCTGGCATGGCTGGAAGCGGTCAAACTGCTGCGCAAGCCGTTTGTGATGGTACTGTTCCTGGTGACGTTCCTCGATGCCGGCATTCACCAGATGTACTTCTACTTCTCGGATACTTACTTGCGCACGGGCGTCGGCATCTCCAGCAATTGGGTGATGCCGATCATGAGCATCGGCCAGGTGGCCGAGATCGCGACCATGGCGTTCCTCGGGTACGTGCTGAAGCGGCTCGGCTGGCGCATTACCATGCTGATCGGCATCCTGGGGCATGCGGTGCGGTTCGCCGTGTTCGCCTACTTCCCGGAGCCGGCGCCGGCAATTCTTGTCAACGTTCTTCACGGAATCTGCTACGCATTCTTCTTCGCCACCGTGTACATCTTCATTGACGAGTTCTTCCCGAAGGACGCCCGCTCGAGCGCGCAGGGCCTGTTCAATTTCCTGATCCTGGGGGCCGGGCCATTCCTGAGCAACTTCCTCAGTGGCTACCTCGGCGAGAGGTTCGTGATCGACGGAAAGCCCGACTTCAAGCAGATCTTCATGGTCCCGTGCGGCATCGCGCTGGGAGCGGCACTGCTGCTGCTCTTGTTCTTCCATCCGCCGCGCGTGACGACGAAGAACACGGTGGCTGCGGGGCCGATACTGGAATAGGTCGGAGATTGATTCGCCATGGAGTCGCCGATCAACTGGCATCGCATGTTCGGGCTTCTACTGATGGATTTCTTCACCGGCTCGCCGTTCGTCGTCGAGATGGAGAAGGACCTGTCACTGAAGAAGCAGCTGCTCGATGTCGTAGTGCTTCGCCGAACACCGGGACCGTTCCATGGCCAGCTTCCCGATGGTTTCGACAATCTGGTCACGCACAACCTGATCACCTTTAAATCCCATCATGAAGTGCTCGACGATTGGACGTTGAAGGAACTAACCGGGCACTACGTGAACTACCGCAAGCAGGTCAGCCCATCGTTCGACGATCTGCTGCCGGAGAGCAAGTTCGGCATGTACGCGGTATCGTCCCGGCAGCCGCGCCAACTGGCCGAGAGCAGCGACTGGCGGGACATCCGCGAGGGCGTGGCAGATTATCAGCGGGGTACGGACGTCTTCCGGGTCATCGTGCTGGCCAAACTGCCGGAAGTACACAAGAACGCGCTGCTTCATCTCTTGAGTGCGTCGCCGGAGAAGGTAAGATTTGGTGCAAGCCATTTCGAGAAGCACTCGAAAGAGACAAGTACCTTGGTAGGCCGGGTGTACGCAGGCTACTTTCGGGAGGGATGGGACATGCCGTATACGATGGAAGACTTCAAGCGTGAGATTCGTCAGGAAGTTCTTGCTG
>JBBQII010000636.1:0-2869 GCA_038324795.1 Gemmatales bacterium | reverse complement strand
CTGGACGTTCTTCGAATTGGCCGGCAGCGCGCTGAACTTGTTCACCGAGCGCAACGTGGACAAAACTCTGTTCGGCATGAAGACGACCACCACCTTCTACCAGGCGGTGAACCCGGGCTTCATCATGATCTTCGCCCCTCTGTTTGCCATGCTGTGGCTTTGGCTGGGGAAACGCCGTATCGACCCGCCTGCCCCTTACAAGTTTGCATCGGGCCTCGCACTGCTGGGCGTCGGTTTTCTGGTGCTGAACGCCGGTCGGCCGTTCGTGACGAACGGGATGATGCCGGCAATCTTTCTGATTCTCCTTTACTTGTTCCATACCCTCGGCGAATTGGTACTGTCGCCGGTCGGTCTGTCGCTCGTCACCAAGTTGGCCCCCGCTCGCATCGTGGGCCTGATGTTCGGCTTCTGGTTCCTCAGTTCCGCCATTGCTCATCAGGCCGGCAAGTGGATCGCGAATGAATCGGTGGATGACAACACTGAAGCGACGGCTGAGCAGACGTTGGACCTTGCCCTGGGTGTTTTCAACAACGTGGGTCTGTTCTCGCTCGGCGCAGCCGCATTGCTGCTCTGCCTGTCGCCGCTGATCACCAAATGGATGCACGGCGTCGACAAACCGGTAGAACCTGCACCGCCGCAGGAGCCGATGGACTGATGGCGGTAACAACCAGTGAAGCCGCGACGCGCAACGGCGATTTCGCCCGAACGCTCCGCTGCGCGTCGCGGCTTCACGTATAGTGGACCCACAATGCCCCATCATCCCCTCATCCTTACCGCGCGCCAGTATGCATGGTTCACGCTGGGCTTCGTACTGTTCATCATCTACGGCAGTCTGGTTCCGTTCGATTTCCAACGGCTCTCGTGGGATGTCGCCGCGTCGGAGTTCGTCAGGGCTTTCTGGCGGCCGGTCAATTTCCACAATCGGGCGGACTGGCTCGCCAATGTGCTGCTGTTCGTACCGCTGGGGTATCTCGCGCTCGGCCGGGCGACGGTTGATTGCCGACGACGGCCGTGGGTGCCGATCGCGGTCATTCTGCCGTGCAGCATCGTGCTGGGCACGTTGATCGAGTTTGCGCAGGTCTGGTTTCCGTCGCGCTACACGTCGCCTGACGACGTGGTCGCACAGATCATCGGCACAGTCATCGGCATGACCTGCTGGCTGGTCCTGGGGCAGCCACTCACGCGTGCCATCCGCCGCTTCTGGGCGACCTACGCGGTCGACAACTGGTCGCTGCGGGCGCTGCCAGTGTACCTGTTCATCGTGGTCGCCATTCATGGCATGCCGTTCGACCTGACGCTCAGCCCGGTGCTCTTGAAGGAGAAGTTCCGGGAGCGCCGCATCGTGACCATCCCATTCACCACTTACAGCGAGGATTCGCTCGACGTGGTCAAGAAGGGCCTGATCAACGCGGCCTGGTTCCTGCCGCTGGGCGTGCTGCTCGCGGGGTTGCCGGGGCGCTGGTGGCATCAGTCGGCCACGGCCTGGCGGGTGCTGGGCATCGGCTTCCTGTTTGCCGCGGGCATCGAGGTGATGCAACTGCTGGTGATGTCGCGCTACTTCGATTCAGGCGACATTATCACCGGCACGCTTGGCACCTGGGCGGGCTGGACGCTGATGCATGCCTGGCAGGAGCGCGGCCGGGCCGGGCAGGATCTGCAGGCGGGCAGGCGTACCGTGCTGCTGACGTTCTGGCTGTTGGCACTGCTGATCATCCTGTGGGAGCCTTTCAACTTCAAGTATGACCCCGATTTCATCGCGAAACGCAAAGTCGGCTTCGCACCGTTTGCCAACTACTATCAACGCCCTTTCCTCGAAATCGCCAACGATCTGATGCAGAAGATGCTGTTGTTCGTGCCGCTGGGCATGCTGCTGTTCGCGATGACCGGCAAACGCCACGACGTGCCGACCGTGCTGTCGGTGTCGCTGTTGCTGTCGGTGGTCTTCGTGATCGGCCAGTTCTTCCTGCCCGGCCGACACCCCCGGCCCGGCGACGTGCTGGTGCAGACGCTCGGTGCCTGGTTCGGCTGCCGTGCCGCGAGTCGGCTGCGGATTCTCCGACAGGAGGCGGTCGCTTGAACCTCCGGGAACTCGCGAAGGCGGGTCTGCGCCTGCTGGCGAATCTTGCCATTCTGCCGCTGCTGCTGGTGCATTGGTTGAAGGTGCCGCTGCTTGGGGCCGACCGGGCGCTGGAAGGTTCCACCGAGTTGCTGTCGATGCTGCCAGGCGTCAGTGGCCAGTACCTGCGCCGGGCGTTCCTGGGCTGGACGATCGCGTACTGCCATCCGAGTGCGTGCATCTGCTTCGGTACGGTGCTGTCGAAGGCGGGGGCCCGTATCGACGAAAACGCGTACGTCGGCGGGCATTGCCATCTCGGGCTGGTGCATATCGAGCGCGACGTTCTGATCGCTTCGGGCGTGCACATCACCAGCGGCGGTAGAATGCACGGCAGCGACGACCTTTCCAAGCCAATCAAGGACCAGCCGGGCGTGAACACGCTGGTGACCATCGGCCGGGGCTGCTGGATCGGCAGCCTCGCGGTCGTGATGGCCGACGTGGGACGTGATACAATCGTCGGTGCCGGTGCGGTGGTGGCAAAGCCCCTCCCCGAGCGCGTGGTGGCCGCGGGCGTCCCGGCGCGGGTGATCCGCGAACGCGGCTAACAGAACATTGAGGAAACATCATGACCGTGTACGACATTGAAGCTCAGTCGATCGATGGCCCGGCGAGGAAGCTCGAGGAGTTCCGCGGGAAGGTGCTGCTGATTGTCAATGTCGCCAGCCGATGCGCATTTACGGGGCAGTATGCGGGACTTGAAGCGTTGTATCAGCGCTGGAAGGACAGGGGCCTGGTGATCCTCGGCTTTCCCTG
>JBBQII010000635.1:0-2870 GCA_038324795.1 Gemmatales bacterium | reverse complement strand
TGGCGTCGAGCCGACGAACAATCATATGGAACGCCAACTGCGGCCGGGCGTGCTGTGGCGGAAGAACGCCTTCGGCTGCCACAGCGACAACGGCTGCCGCTTCGTCGAGCGCATCCTCACAGTGACGCAGACACTGAAACTTCAAAAGCGCCCGGTCCTCGACTTCCTGTATCAAGCCATCACGGCCCACCGAGCCGGCATTACGGGACCGAAGTTGATCGCGGAGGGGTGAACGGTTACAAAGCAAGCAGTGGCCGTGCTGAGGTGTTCATGAACTGCACCGAATGTATAATTGACTGACTTTATTCACCAACTTATCCGAACATAACTCGGGCATCGCGTCAAGCTCGTTGGCGAAGCGGTCACCGAGAGTTGGAAATGGACTCTCGAAAATGGCCTGCCCACTTCTCTTGGCGACTTGGCGGCCAAGCTACTTCCGGTCAGGCGATCGCACGCGGCACATCCTTCTGTTTGCAAGAACGCCCCCAACAACGTCCAAGCCTTGTACCATGATGAAATGAACATCGATTCTCCTCTTCCGATCATCCAACTGAAGATCGTCCGCAATTCGTCGCATCCGTGGATCTTCCAGAAGATGGTTGAGAAGCCGCGGCACAAGGTGCAGAACGGCGGGATCGTTGACATTCACGACCGCGACAACAACTGGGTGGCCCGCGGCCTGTACAACGGCCACTCGCGGATTGCCCTGCGTGTGCTCACGACCGACCCGGCCGAGGCGATCGATGCAGCCTTCTTCGAAAGGAAGATCGACCGGGCGATGTCGCTGCGTCGCGACCTGCTGAAGCTGGATGAAGTGACCGATGCTTACCGTCTCGTCCACTCCGAGGCGGACGGCCTTAGCGGCCTGGTTGTCGATCGTTTCGGACACACGCTGGTCATGGAGTTCTTCGCCTCCGGCATGTACCGTTGCCGCGAGTGGATCCAGGCCGCGTTGCTCAAGCACTTCCCTGATGCACGCTACTACTGGTTCGCGGAAGAGCATGTCGGCAAGCAAGAATCGTTCGACTGCCGCCCGCCGGAGACGCCGCCACCGACCACGATCACCGAGCATGGCGTGCGCTTCCGCGTTGCACCCGGGAGCAAGCATAAGACCGGCTTCTTCGTCGATCAGCGTGACAACCGAAGGATGCTGGCCAGCCTGTGCGAAGGTAAGAAAGTGCTCGACCTGTGCTGTAATTCGGGCGGCTTCGCGGTCTATGCCAAGGCGCTCGGCAAGGCGGCGGAAGTGACTGGCGTTGATCTCGACGAACAGGCGATCGCATTGGCGAAACAGAACGCCAACTTGAACCAGGCGCAAGTGCGCTTCGTGCAGGCCGACCTGTTCGCCTGGCTGCGCGACATCATTCCGACGGGGCAGCGGTTCGACGTCGTGACACTCGACCCGGCCAAGATGACGCGCGACCGCGAATCGATCGATCTGGCGCTCAAGAAGTACCTGGACATGAACCGCCTGGCGATGCATGCGGTCGCCCCGGGCGGCGTCCTGCTCACGTGCTCATGCACGGGCCTGGTCAGCGAAGAGATGTTCCTGGAAACTCTCCGCCGGGCGGCATGGCAGGCGCAACGCAGCGTGCAGATCTTCAAGATCGCCGGCGCGGGGGGCGATCACCCGTACCTGGCGCACGTGCAGGAGGGGCGCTACCTGAAGGCGGTGTTCTGCCGGGTGGAATAGGTTGCGGGGCACACTTGCCTCGGATACACTCAGAATGAATTCCCGATGTGACCGGTGACGCAATGGTAGCCAACTCCACGGATCGCGAGATGGTCGTCTGCTACGCGCCGGGTGATGTGCCGATGATGGAGGACCCCGACAATCCTGGCTTTATGATTCCCGATGACACTTGGCTCATTACCGAAGATGAAGAGCCTGTGGACAGCCCAGAAACGGAAAAAGAATCGCGGTTACTGACCGAACCCATCTACTCGAACTGGCCGGGTCCCGGGGGCAGGAAGAACTTCATGGTGATGGCGGACATCGGCCTGTTCTTTTCCCCGACGGAATCGCCGTTGGTGCCCGATGCCATGCTGGTGGTAAATCCGCTGAAACCCGCACCGACCGAGGGGACCTTCGTCCGCTCATATTTTGTCTGGCGGTATGGCAAGGTTCCCGACGTGTTGATCGAGATCGTCTCCAACCGTAAAGGGGGCGAAGCAACCCACGAACTCAAGAAATGCGCCGAGATCAGTGTTCCCTGGTACGTGATCTACGACCCCAAGCAAATAAGCTCCCGGGAAGTCCTGCGTGTCTTTGGCCTGATGGACGGAACGTACCAGCCGCATCCGACCGGCTACTTCCCGGATATCGGTTTGGGACTGCGCTTGTGGCGAGGAAATTTCGAAGACTGGGCGGATGAAGTGTTCCTGCGATGGTGTGATCAGGATGGCGAAGTGATCCCCACCGGGACCGAAGTCGCGGACCGTGTCAAAGTGGTTGCCCAGCGCGAATCGAGACGAGCCGAAGCGCAAAGTCGTCTTGCCGAAGAGCAATCGCGCAAAGCCGAAGAGCAGACGCGCATAGCCGAGGAGCAGACACGCCGCGCCGAACTGCTGGCAGCGAAGTTTCGCGCCGCTGGCACTGATCCGGACGACATCGCCCGCTGAGTGGTCGAATGATTGATACCCACCCTAAGGAAAGCACATCAATGCGAACGCTAACCGCTCTCTTACTCTCCGTCGTGATGACGGCTCAGGTAGGTGCCGACGACAAAGCCGGCCCCAACGACAACACGGCCCCCGAGGGCTTTGCCCTCTTGTTCAACGGTAAGGACCTGACCAACTGGAAGGGCGTCATTCCGCTCGGCAAGCGGGCGAAGATGTCGGCCGAGGAATTGGAGAAGGCGCAGAAGGCA
>JBBQII010000634.1:0-2872 GCA_038324795.1 Gemmatales bacterium | reverse complement strand
CTTCGTCGCATTGCCCTTGAGTACCAACTCCGAGCAACAGTTGATGAGCGAGACGTTCCCCGTTCTTTACTCGAAGATTAACTTCTCGCACAGCAGAATCTGCCGCAAGATAGGACCTTGATTCATCATCACTTCGTCTGTTCATGCCCTTTCGACGATAAGCCATCTACATCACAATATCCCCCGCCGTCACCCTCGCCACTTCGTCGATCGTCGTTGCCCCCTTCAACACCTTGCGCCAGCCGTCGGCCCGCAGGGTGATCATGCCGTTTGCCAGGGCCGCCTTGCGGATCACCTGAGCGTTCACCCGCTGAACGATCATTTCCTTGATCGCGTCGTTGTTCACCATCAGTTCGTGGATGCCGGTCCGGCCGCGGAAGCCGGTATTGCGGCAGGCCTTGCAGCCCGTGCCGTGCCAGACGGTCGGGTGCGTGTTCGCCTTCAGGTCCAAACCCGGGAAGTCTTCCGGTATTTCACGCGGTTCGATCTTCCACTCGGTCTTGCACTCGGGGCAGATGGTCCGCACCAGACGCTGGGCCATTACTCCTTCGACGGTGCTCGCCACCAGGAACGGCTCGATGCCCATGTCGATCATGCGGGTGTAGCTGCTCGGCGCATCGTTGGTATGCAGCGTCGAGAACACGAGGTGCCCGGTCAGTGATGACTGAATGGCCGCCTCCGCTGTCTCGCGGTCGCGCATTTCCCCGATCAGGATGACGTCCGGGTCATGCCGCAGAATGGAACGCAGGGCGTTGGCAAAGGTCAGGCCGATCTTCTGGTGCGTCTGAATCTGGCTGATGTGCGGCTGCTGATACTCGACAGGGTCTTCCACAGTGATGATCTTCAGCGATTCATCCTTGATCTCATTGAGCGCCGAGTACAGCGTCGTCGACTTGCCCGAGCCGGTCGGCCCGGTCACCAGCACGATGCCGTGCGGCAGGTCGATCAGCTTCTTGAACGTCTTGTACACATCCTCAAGCATGCCGACGTTGGCGAGGTTGAAGACCATGCGCCCCTTGTCCAGAAGTCGCATGACGATGCCTTCGCCGTGGATCATCGGGATGATCGACACGCGGACGTCGATCTCCCGCCCCTGCACACGCATCTTGATGCGGCCGTCCTGCGGCAGGCGTTTCTCCGCAATGTTCAGCCTCGCCATGATCTTGATGCGGCTGATGATGGCGTTCGCGAAGCGGTTGATTTCGGGCGGCAGCACCTGGGTCTGCAGCAGGCCGTCGATCCGGTAGCGGATGCGAAGGCTGCTCTCTTCCGGTTCGATGTGAATATCGCTGGCCCGGTCGTTGGCCGCCTCCATGAGGATCTCGTTGACGAGCTTGACGACCGATGCTTCCTGGGCCTGCTTGGCGAGTTCGCTGTCGTCCGCCTCGATCTTGTCGAGCAGTTCGACTTCGTCGCGCTCCCGCATCATCTGCGTGACGGTGTCGCCGCCGACGCCGAAATGCGTCTTAATCAGGCGGGCGATTTCGCGCGGGCTGGCCAGCACCGGGTAGATGTTCAACCCGGTCATCGTCTGCAGTTCGTCGAGCGCGTACACGTCGAACGGGTCGCCGGTGGCCACGGTCAATGTGCCATTCTCTCGCGAGATCGGCATCAGGTTCTTGCGATGCACCAGCTTGCTGGGCATCACCGCCACGGTTTCCGGACTGACGACCGCATTGCTCAGATCGACGAGTTCCAGGCCCATCGCATCGGCGAGGGCCTGAAGAATGGCGTCTTCCTTACCGATCGATTTTTCAATCAGGACTTCGTGGACCGGCCGGTCCGGTGCGGCGGCGATGGCGTCGGTCGCACGGCGGAAGTCGACATCGGAAAGTTGGCCCTGTTCGCGCAGCCGCTCCAGCAGAAACATGCAACCTCGCCGGCCGTGGCCCTGATGAGTCAATGCGGTGGGACGGGGGTTTGGACCCCTCATCACCCATCAGGGTAACGCCCGGATGACACGAACGCCAGCGGGGAAAGCGGGGACAACGGGCGAATTGGGGCCAGAGTTGCGGATTGTGACGATTTCCGGGGCATCAACCGCTGGGCCGATTGCTCTGCTGACCGCCGCGCGCGGCCCGAATACGGTCGAGCAGCGCATTACGGCTTGCTGTGGCATCCGTCACGGCCGGGCCGGCAGGTGCCGCGGGCAAAGCCTCGACGGGTTCGCTGATCGGAATCTCCTGAACCGGTTGGCCTCGCCTGGAACTGCTGCCATCCATGATGTCTTTCAATTCCGAGATATTGGTGGCTCGCTCAAGGCGGAAGTAAAGCATCTGGCTGTAAGGGATAAAGAAACCCCGCCCTTCTTCCGTCTGGCCGCTGACTCGACCGCGAAGAACGACGAAATTCGGCTCGAGGCGAAACAGTACATCGACGTTGACTTCACCACCGTTCTGAAGAACGATGACCAGCGAATTGTGCTCCTCCTCGGGGAACACGCTGAGCATTTCAATCCAGTTCTGATTCGTCATCGGCGTACCGAGGGGGATAAAAGTGCGGGAACGATCAGCAGGGATTATAGCTCAGAGAATGGGGTGATGTGAAGACGATTGAGACGAAACTTGGGTGAGAACCCGCACGGCGTCGCATGCAGGTCATCATGAATCGAATCGATCAATGCAGGAAGATAGAGCAGGCATCACGACCCAACAAGAGAGCCAGAATCGATTCGGTTCGCCATCAGTCACAATTTACTTGAACCGATCGTTCACCTGCCTGATCTTTGCTGATAACGGTTGACCATCCCTCGTTCGTGTCGTCCGCGGCGGCAACTGGAACAATAATGCCCGCAATTGCCGCTCGGGCTATCGCGTTTACCCGCATCATTGCCGGCTGCCGCGCGCGAGCGTTCGGCGGATGCGCAGACGCT
>JBBQII010000633.1:0-2874 GCA_038324795.1 Gemmatales bacterium | reverse complement strand
CGGGTGTCGGTGCAGTCGGGGGCGATCATCATCGGCATTTTTCTCAGCGCTCCGGAGATCACCTGGTTTGCGATCGCGCTGCGGCTGGTTGAATTCGCCAAGGCGCTGTTGCGCTCCGCGACCACGACGCTGACACCGGCCATCAGTTCACTCGAAGCCGCCGGCGATCATGCCGCCATCGGCAAGGTGCTGCTGCGGGCCACACGCTGGGTGCTGTACCTGATTCTGCCGGTACATCTGGGGTTGATCCTCTTCGGCAGGCCGTTCCTTACCGTCTGGCTTGGCTCACCGGAATATGCGGAAAAGTGTTATCCGGCGCTCATGATTCTCTCGGCCACGTTGTCGCTGGTGGTGGCACAGTCGGTCGCGTCGCGCATCCTTTACGGCATGGGCAGGCTGCGGTTGTTCGCGCGCATGTCGCTCGTCGAAAGCGGCATCAACGTCACGCTGAGTCTGCTGCTGGTACGCGCGTACGGGCTCAACGGTGTCGCCTGGGCCGCGATGGTTCCCAACGCTTTCTTCTGCCTGTTCGTCATCGGCTACACCTGCCGGCTGCTGGGGCAACCGATCGGCGAATACCTTGGCACCGCGTGGCTGCGGCCGCTGCTGGCGGCCGTGTTGCCGCTCGCGGTCTGGATGATGGTCAGTTGGGAAGTGAACACTTGGCTGACGCTGGCCGCCGCGATTGCCTTGGGCCTGCTGCCTTATGTGCTGACGGTCGCCCTGATGGAGGGCCTGGCGGCGCGCTTGCGTCTTCGCTTCAACGGGATGCGCCGGCTCGTGTTGCGATCCGTAACGTAAGCTCGCGAGTCAGAAACCGCGTGCTGTGATTCTCCCAGCTTGGATGAGCCGATAGAATGCAAACGTCGATTCGGGTTCCCAGCCGGACTTGCTTCACGCGGCCGGTCTGAAAAGGCGGCGCTGAAGCGCCCAGTCACTCAGCATTCAGCAAGGGTGAAATCATGAACAACCCGCTGACAATCGCGGACACTGAAGTGACGGGAACGGTGAATGAGTTCTCGCCACCCGAACCGGTGTTGCCGCTCCGCGAAGCCGTGCAAGACGGCTCGGAAACCGAGACGATTGCGCCGCAACCAATTGCGATCAGCAGCGAACGACTGAAGAAGCTCGCGGAACGGCACAAGCCGCCCCAATCGTGGTACGAATCACCCGAGGAAGACCTGTTTTCGTTATTGGAGTCGAGTCTTGCTCGCCCAAGGTCGAATCATTGAAGCGCTGGTGGTCGATCCGCGGGGCCGCAACCCGAAATGCAGCCGCTCGTGGTTGTCAGCGCTGCGGAACAGATTGATGAAAGCGGTGAAGTTGTCTGCGTGGCGATCACCGGAACAATTCCGCGGATTCTACCTGAGAGTTACGTCGAGTTGCCGTATAGCAATGATCGACCTCATCCGAAGACGGGCCTGACGAAGCGATCGGCAGCGATCTGCACTTGGCTCGAAACAGTACGCAAAGAGATGTGCTTCGCGAGCGCGGGCAGTGCCCGATCCGTCATCTTTGCGAGATACTCCAGAAGATTGACGGACTTCCTCCCCACGAATAAACCCCTTCTCCTGAACGGACACACCATGCCCGAACAACCGTACCGGATCCTGTCCCTTGATGGCGGTGGCGCCTGGGCTGTGCTGCAGGTGATGGCCCTTGCGGACATGTACGGTTCCGAGACTCCCGGCCGGCAACTGCTGAAACAGTTCGACATGGTGGCCGCCACGTCGGGCGGCGCGATCGTGCTGATGGGCCTGGTCGAGAACCGGACCCTCGGCGAGATCGGGCGCATCTTCTCGGACAAACGCGAACGCAAGAAGATCTTCCAGCGATTGCCCTGGTGGCGACGCTGGCTGCGCCTGGGCGTGCTGCTGCGTATTTTCGATCTCGGCAGCCGGTACTCATCCGTCGGCAAGTTGAAGGGGCTTGAAGCGCTGGCGGTCAACACGCGCGATCACCGGCTGGATGAACTGCCGGGCATCTTCGCCGACCTTCCCGACCTCCTGATCACATCGTTCGATTACGATCGAAGTCGGGCGGCGCTGCATCGCTCGAATCCGAAAAGTGCCGCAGCCCCGCAACCGCCCGTCGGTCGGCCGCGATTGCACGAGGCGGTGCATGCGTCGTCGGCCGCGCCGGTCATGTTCTTCGATGAGCCGGCGATGGTCGACGGCCTGCGCTTCTGGGACGGCGCGATCGGCGGCAACAACAACCCCGCTTTGCTCGCTCTCGTCGAGGCGCTGGCCAACGGCATCGACCGCAGCCGCATCGAACTTCTGAGCATTGGCACCGGCAGCATCCGCGTCTTCGCCGTGCCGCCCGTTAGCGAGCCGGCCACGACGCTGGGCGACATCAAGAAGATGGCAACATCCGTCCTCGATGATCCGCCTGATGCGGCCACGTTTCACAGCCATATCGTCGTCGGCGGGCGCACGCCGACCGCCGGTGAACAGGTGGCCGACGGCAAGGTGGTGCGTATGAGCCCGGTGCTGCGCTATACGAAAGATGAGTCAGGCCAGTTGACGCGCATCCCGCCCGGGCTGTCGCAGGAAGAGTTTAGCGCCCTCCAGGATATTGACATGGATGCTGTGAAGCCGGCCGAGTTCGACCTGGTCAAGAAGTTCGGCGAACTATGGCTGACCGACGAGATGCCCAACCAGTCGATCCGCTCGAACCGCATCTTCGAATGCGAGATCGGGCATGTAACGTACTCCGAAGCGCGGCAGCGCTGGCTGGAGTTGTTGCCGAAGGTGTGAGCGGGTGTTACTGACGGTCATGAAAACATAGCCACGGATGAAGACAGGATGAAAGCAGGATAAGAATTGCCGGGATTCTGACTCGGCTTGAATTCTCTTATCCGGTTTTCATCCT
>JBBQII010000632.1:0-2877 GCA_038324795.1 Gemmatales bacterium | reverse complement strand
TGCTAGGTTCCAGTTCAACCGCACGGCCTTGGCTTTCGTGTCCGGGTCGGGGTGGCTGGCGAGAGTGTCGCGCGATTGCACGAACGCCTTGATGGCCTCGTTATGCTGTTTCAGTTCGAGCAGGCATTGGCCGACCTTCTCGTAGGCGCGGGCTGTTGCCACGCCATGTGCCGGGAGAGTCAGCGTGTCGCTGCCGACGAGTCGGGCACGGTGTTCCAGCAGGTGGGCGGCGAGTTTGCGGTAGCTGGCCGCGGCCGCGGTGTAGTCGGCCGCTTTCTCCTGCTGGTCGGTCAGGTCGAGCAGCATGAAGTAGTGCAGGTCCGGCCGTTCCGTCAGGCGCGGGCTGGCAACACCAGCCTTCAGAGTCGCGATCGCCTCAGCCGTCTGGCCCTGTGACTTCTGCAATTTGGCGAGTTGCCAGGCGGTCTCCGCGTCAGCGGGGTCGAGCTTCAGCACCTTCCGGCAGCAGTCGAGAGCATCGTCTTCGCGGGCGAGCGACAGGTACAAGGGCACCAGCGCCCGGGGAGTCGCAGGGATAGCCGCGTCGAGGCGGGCCGCCTCTTCCAGCAGGCCAACAGCGTCGAGCCAGCGGTCGCTGCGGTGCCGCATGACGCCGAGCGCGAAGATCGCCCGCGCTTCGCGGTGCGGCTCGTCGGCGGCGCGGGCCTGCGCCTCGGTGGCGGAAAGCTGCTTGATGACAGGGCGATCTTCGATCAGTTCCTGGGCCATGCCGGCGGGTACCGACATGAGCAATGCCACCATGACGACCATTCGACGTGAAGCTGCCATTGCACTGCCTCCCTGCAGAACCGGTGACCGGAAGCCGCAATCGTAACGGATCAGGGAAATTCTGCCAATGCGGATTGGCGATGCCACAAGCGGCGGTCAGGCTACCCCCATCTCTTTCGCGATCTCCGCGAGGATCGCCCGGTCGCTGTCGGGGCGGGTGGGGCTTTTCGGGTGGGTGGCGTCGTGGTCGATCCAGCCGCGCAGTTTCAGGAACATGGCCGCGGTGTGCTTGTACGCGGGGACCGGGTTGCGAAATGCGAAGAAGCCGAGGTACTGAAGGATGTCGTTGATCTCATAAAATGCCGGGTCGCCCTTTTCCCAGCAGCGGTCGCGCAGGGCGAACATGTCCGGCGCGAAGGTACTGAGACCCAGCAGATAGTCGCTGCCGTACATCACCATGTCGATGGCGAGATCGTTGCCGGTGAAGACGTGAAAGTCGGGCCGGACGCGGTCGCGCAGGCGCAGGCGTTCCCATTCGAGTTCGCGTTCCAGCGACGAGTGCTTGGCCCCCATGCACTGCTTGATGCCCAGCAACCCCTCATATGCCTTCATCGAGTAGATCTTGCCGAACGGGGCGAACATCGTGCCCAGCTCGAAGCCGATGAAGCGATCGCACAGTTTGCCCAGTGCGGCGTAGCTGTCGATCAATCCGGCATCGTCCTGACTGGTCAGCCCGTAGCTTTGAAAGATGACCGGGATGCCGCCCGCCCGGGTGATCATCTCCATTTGCCGGGCATACTCATCGCGATTGAATCGGTCACCCGGCTTGTCGCCCGCAAACGCCCCGGCCACGAAGCGCCTGCCCGCGCACACTTCGCGCGTGCGCGCCAGCACGGCCTTCTTCGCCGCATCGTCGAGCAGGTTGCCGTAGCCCGTATCCATGTTGACGGCGGGGGCCAGCTCCACCGCCGCGGTGCGTTCACAATGCGCGGTGAAGCTTGGCCAATCGATTTCGCCCGAACGCGTGAACGGCAGCAGAATGGCCGACATGCCGGTGATCTTCCGGCCGGGTTTCAGCATCGCGATCGGGTCCATCGGCACTCTCCATCGTGAGTTTTGACGGTGATATGGTACGAGCTAGAACCGGAGCGCAAGCGACGGACACGTTGTCCCACGCCCGCGCTCCGGTTCTGACGCATGAAATTGTTGCCCGCTGGAACCTTGTTCGTGCCGCTTAAGGGGAGTACGATGGCCGAGCCTGTCGTGTGGATCGGCTCGCAACATTCAACTCAGCAGAGGACCCGATCATGTCCGGTGACGACGCAGATTTCGACCGCTCCCCCACGCCCCGCAAGAAGTCCGGCTCAGGACCGATGATCGCCATGATCGTCATCGGCCTGGCGCTGGTCGGCGGACTGGTGTTTGCCCTGTTCTACTTCATGGGCGGCAGCAGTCATCTTGACAAAGAGATGCTGACCTACCTGCCCGACGATTCGCAGATGGTCGTCAGCATCGACGTCAACGACTTGCTGAACACGGAGAAGGTCAAGAACGCTATCAGCAACATGGCGAAGAAGCAGGGCGAACAGGACCCATACCAGAAGCCGAACAAGGAGCTGGAACCGGCCGGCATCACGCTGCAGGACTTCGATCGCGTCGTGCTCGGCATGCAGAGCGCCGCTCCGAAAGGCGAGGACGAGGATCCGTCGCTCGTCGTCCGCTTCAAGAAGGCCCCTGATCAGGCCAAGTTGGCGAAGGTATTCAAATACGATCAGACCAGTGTGGAAGGGGGCAAGACCTACTACCAGCTTCCCAACGACCGCGGTTGTATGTTCTTCGTGAACGACAAGCTGGCCGTGTTCACGTCGCAGAAGCATTTGAAGTCGCTGATCAATCGCGAATCGGGCAAGATCGGCATCTCGAAGGAGCTGCAGGACCAGTGCAAGCTGTCGAGCCAAGGCCAGATCTGGATGGCGGCCACGCGCAAATTCGTCCCGGCCGAAGTGATGGCACAGGCGGATATGGCCAAGGGTGAAGGCATCCCCGGCCCGATCGCCGACATGTACAAGGACGCGAAAGGAATGGGTGTCTGGGCGAAGATCGACGGCGACAACGTCAAATTCGGCATCAACGCGACCGCCGGCAGCG
>JBBQII010000631.1:0-2879 GCA_038324795.1 Gemmatales bacterium | reverse complement strand
CTGCTTACCAGCTTCGACCGCCTCAAGCGTGATGTCGATCAGACCGGCGCGCTCCGCAGTTCCGACTCGGCCACACAGCGTGCGTTCGGCGTGCTGACCTCGAGCAAACTGATCGATGCACTCGACCTGAGCCGCGAGCCGTCGAAAGTTCGCGAACGCTACGGCGACGGCAAGCCGTACAAGTTCCAGTTCGACGGGGCACCGACCGCCAACGATCAACTGCTGATGGCCCGCCGGCTCGTGGAAGCCGGGGCCCGCTGCGTGTCGCTGTCATTCGGCCGCTGGGACAGCCACGGCAAGAACGGCGACCTGATCCGTGATCACGGCACCAAGCTCGACCAGTGTCTGACCGCCCTGGTGGAAGATCTCGAAGTGCGCGGCATGCTGAACGACGTGACAGTCATCGCCTGGGGCGAGTTCGGCCGCACGCCGAAGATCAACAATGGCGGCGGTCGCGATCACTGGCCACAGGTCAGTTGCGCGATCATGGCCGGCGGCGGCATGAAGACCGGCCAGGTGATCGGTTCCACCAACCGTCTGGGCGAGTACGCCAAGGACCGCCCGGTGAAATTCACGGACATCTTCGCCACCCTGTGGCACAACCTCGGCATCGACCCCGAGACCACGACCATCCCCGACCCGAGCAGCCGCCCGCAACATCTCACCGATGGCGGGGCGGTAATGAAGGAACTCGTTTAAGCGAACGTTCAGCGGCGAGCCCAATGGGCTCGCCGCTGGCTCGTTGCTGACCTATCAATGCATGCATGTCCCTGGCCATCCGCTGCAACCAACTCATCAAGACGTACCCCGGCCGCCCGCCGGTAGAGGCCGTGCGCGGGCTTGATCTCGAAGTGAACACCGGCGAGTGCTTCGGCTTGCTCGGCCCCAATGGCGCGGGCAAGACCACGACGCTGGAAGTTCTCGAAGGCTTGCTCGAAGCGTCCTCCGGCGATGTCGAAGTTCTCGGCCGGCGCTGGGACCGTGAAGATGCGGCCATCCGCCAACGGGTGGGTATCTCACTTCAGGAAACCCGGCTGCCCGACAAGCTGACCGTCCGTGAGGCGGTCACGATGTTCCGCAGTTTCTACCACAACGGCATCGACCCGGCCGAGGCGATCAAACGCGTCTCGCTTGAAGAAAAGTCGCGCAGCTACATCGTGCAACTGTCAGGCGGGCAACGGCAACGGCTCGCGGTGGCGTGTGCCCTCGTCGGCGATCCGGAACTGTTGTTCCTCGATGAACCGACCACGGGGCTCGACCCGCAGTCGCGCCGGCAACTCTGGGATGTCATCAACGACTTCCGATCGCTGGGCCGTACAGTCATGCTGACAACGCACTACATGGACGAGGCCGAACGGCTGTGCGACCGCGTTGCCGTCGTCGATCACGGCAAGGTGATCGCCCTGGGCACACCGCGGGAGCTGATCGCCAAGGTCGGCGGCGAGCACATTATCACGTTCACACTGGGCGATGCGGCCGAGTGCGAGTCGAGCATTTTCACCGCCCTGCCCTCGGTGCATTCGGCCTGGCGCGAGCAGCAGGCGCATTGCCTGTCGGTCGGCGAATCGCACCTGGCGCTGCCGGCGCTACTCGACACTCTGAAGGAGCGCGGCATGGCGCTGGCGGCATTGACGACCCGACATGCGACGCTGGAAGACGTGTTCGTGAACCTGACCGGCAGGCACCTGCGCGAGGGGGAGGCCGCATGAACCCGCTCTGGCAACTGACGCTCGCCCGCATCAAGGAGTTCTACCGCGAGCCCGCCGCCGTCTTCTGGGTCTACGGCTTCCCGCTGTTGATCGCCGTCGCGCTCGGCATCGCGTTCCGCGAACGGCCCGTCGAAAAGCTGCATGTTGAGATCATCAGTGCCGACTCGGATGCCAATGCGGTCGGCTCGGTGGAACTGAAACTCTCGGCGGACAAGCGATTGGTCGTGACACTCGTCACGGACGACGGTTGGAAGAAGCGCCTGCGCAGCGGCAAGGCGGATGTCGCTTTGGCCGTGCGGATCGGTGCGGAGGGTGAAGAGTACGAAATCTGGGACGAACAGAACCGCCCGGAAAGCGTGCTCGCCCGCAACGCGGTCGAGAATGCGCTGTTGAAGTCGGGGCAAGCCAAACTGCCGGCCATCAGCGATCATCATTTAGAAGAGAAGGGTACCCGCTACATCGACTTCCTGATCCCCGGTCTGCTCGGCATGAACCTGATGGGCGGCGGGCTGTTCGGCGTCGGCTTTGTCATTGTCGACATGCGCGTACGTAAACTGCTCAAGCGCTTCCTCGCCACGCCAATGCGGCGCAGCCACTTCATGCTGTCGATCATGATCAGCCGATTGCTGTTCCTGATTCCCGAAGTATTGATGCTGCTGGCGTTCGCGTATCTGGCGTTCGATGTCGGCAATCAGGGATCGTATCTGTCGCTGTTCGTCGTCATCTTCCTGGGGGCTGCCTGCTTCGCCGGGGTCGGGTTGCTGGTCGCCTGCCGGGCGAAGACGATCGAGACTGTCTCGGGCCTGATGAACATGGTGATGCTGCCGATGTACGTCGTTTCCGGCGTGTTCTTCACGTCCGAACGCTTCCCGGCCGAAGTGCAACCGTTCATCAAGGCGTTGCCTCTGACCGCGCTTAACGATGCCCTGCGCGCGATCATGCTCGAAGGCCATTCGCTGGCCGACGTCTGGAGCCAACTGCTGGTCATGCTCGCGTGGGGCGTTGCGTCATTCGCGATCGCGCTGCGGTTTTTCAGGTGGAAGTAGTTCGAAGAGCCTTAGCCGCAACGCGGAGGGAAGCGCGTTTCGCGTGCCATAGCGCTCCGCTGCGGAAACCCTCCGCGTCGCGGCTAACCAGCGCGTCAATGCCCTTTGCCGTTCGCCGATGGCG
>JBBQII010000630.1:0-2886 GCA_038324795.1 Gemmatales bacterium | reverse complement strand
ACGATTCCCGACGACGTTCTCGAATTCGTTGCCAGCCAGCTGCGTGGCAACGTGCGCGAACTGGAAGGCGCGATCCACAGTTTGCGGCACTACGCTCAAGTAACCCAGGAAACGATCACCATCGAACTGGCGCGCGAAGCGCTGGGCGAACTGCTGCGACATGCGGTGCGCGTGGTGGGAATGGAAGACATCAGCAACGCCGTCTGCCGTGTGCTGCGACTGCCCGAGGGAAGCCTGAACGAGAAGAAGCGTGCATGGGCCGCCAGCCAGGCACGGACGCTGGCGATCTACCTGTGCCGCAAGCATACGGCAGCGACATTCGGCGAGATCAGCCGGTATTTCGGCAACAAGACGCACTCATCGGCGGTGGCCGCGGAACGCAAGGTCCGCGACTGGCTGCAGGGCGATCTGCCGATGCGCGTGAACGACCGCGACTGGCCGGCCCGCGATGTTGTTGAACGCGTGGAGCGCGATTTGGGGCGATAGTCAGCCGCTTGCAGCGTCGACCATGGATTTCCAGCAACTAAACCACCGGCACTTTCGTCTACTCTTCAGTGGAACAATTGCCGATGGGTAACTGTAACGTTTGCGTAAAACGCGGATTACGCGTTTGACATGTTCGGCCATACATCGGTATAGTAACCCGCGTTCCTCTCTCCCGCGTGTCTCAGATAGTACTTCCTGCCGGGGAGGTGGTTTGTGCGTTTGCCAATTCGTGGTCGCGGCTTCGTGCCGGGATTGCTTGTCGTCGTCATGGCGCTGGCGTTTCCGTCGACGGTGCCTGCTCAATCGACTGCCTCGACTGTCGATACCATGCAGGCCCGGGCGACCACTCTCGAAAAAGACGGCCGATGGAACGATGCCCTTCAGCTTTGGTGCAAGGTCTACGGGCAGGATCGCCGCAACGAAGAAGCCAACAACCATATTCAGATCTGTCTCCGCCGAATCTTCCAGACGCAACGTCAAACAGATAAATCGCTCCGCGAACGGGTGATGTCACTTTCTCACTCGCAGGCGCTTGCCCTGTACGGCGAAGTGCTGGCGACGCTGCAGTCCGCCTATGTCGATCGCGCGAAAGTCTCGCCCGAACGACTGTTCCAACAGGGTCTCGATGAATTTCTGCTGTCGTTGAACGATGCGAACTTCCGCAAGCTGCATCTGCCATCCGCGACTGATCGCGAAGTGCAGGCCTTCCAAAAACGGTTGCGCGAGTTCATGGCTCTGCGTTCCGTGGACACTGTGAACGAAGCGGTGCAGATCGTCAAGCAAGTGGCAGTCACCGCCCGGCGGGACCTGCAGATCAATCATACCAGCGTGATCGTGCTCGAATTCATCGGCGGGGCGTGCAACTCGCTGGATGAATACACTTCGTACCTGTCCCCGGCTGATCTGATGGCCGAGGCCGAGATGGCGATGACCGCGTCAGTCGTCGATGCCGCCCCGTTGAAGGATGGCATCGGCTACCTGCGAATTACCCACTTCCGTGATACGACTCCCGAGGAACTGGACAGCGCGATCGCGGCGTTGAAGCTGGAGATGCCACAAGGCCTGCGGGCGTTGGTGATGGATCTGCGTGGTAACACTGGGGGCCTGTTCTCTTCAGCGGTACAGGTGGTCGAACGGTTCGTTCCCGCCGGCGTCATCGCCTCGACGCAGGGCCAGCTCGATGAATTCAACAAAGTGATCAGCACCAATGTGCGCATGAGCAATGTCCTTGATGTGCCGCTGATTGTGCTGGTTGATGCCCGGACCGCGAGTGCCGCCGAGGTACTGGCCGGGGCATTCCGCGATCATCAACGCGCAACGCTCGTCGGCGTGGCAACTTACGGCAAGGGTTCGATCCAGCGCGTGCTGCAGTTCCAGACTGCCGAAGAGGTTGATGACTCCGGCAAGCCACGGCCGCGGACCGGCGGTATCCGCATCACGCTGGCCCGTTTCTTCTCGCCGAACGGCCAGGCAATCAACGGGGCAGGCGTCAGCCCGCACGTTGTCGAACAGGACAAGTCTCGTCACATTGAAATCGCATTGGAGCAGGCCTCCCGCTACGTCAGCGTGATGCCGCCCCGGTGAGTGACGTTTCGCCCGTCTTTTCCTTTCCGCCCATCGCCCGTCGTGATGCCCGCTTGCTGATCCTGGGCAGCATGCCCGGCGTTGCCTCCTTGCAGGCAAGTGAGTACTACGCGCATCCGCATAACGCATTCTGGCCGATCATCGCTTCGCTGCTTGTTTTCGACCGAGCTTTGCCGTACGCGCAGCGCGTGCGGCATCTGTTGAAAGCACGCGTCGCCGTCTGGGATGTACTCCAGTCCTGCGTGCGATCAGGCAGCGGCGACGCGGCGATTGTGCCTGACAGCGTGATCGTTAACAACTTTGCCGGCTTCTTCGCCGCTCATCCGCACATCAGGCATGTCTACTTCAACGGCAGTAAGGCGGAACAATGCTTTCGCAAGCATGTGCGCTTGCCGGACAATGGCTTACAGTTCATGCGCCTGCCATCTACAAGCCCTGCGCATGCGTCGCTATCGTTCGAGAAGAAGCAGGCGAAATGGAAGGTGATTGGTGACGGCGGTAATGGAGCGACGACAAAAAAAGACCGCCGGTTAACCGGCGGCCATTGTGGAGTTGTAAAAGGCGTCAGATGTTCTCGTTGAAGAAGTCGTGTCGCCGGGCACCATTGTACACCGGTCCGGTCGGATGCTCGTTCCGAACCTCTGTTGCGTCCGCCGGCATGGGCGGGGCATCGGGTTTCTTCCCGGGCTCTTCCTCGCTGCCGAGCAATTCACTCAAGAGTTGCTCGACGGGAGGAATGCCCAGGGCCTTCATTCCGAGATTCAACGCGACCCCGCTTGCCAGACCGCCCAGCGATCGGAGTTGATCGCCGATCAT
>JBBQII010000629.1:0-2891 GCA_038324795.1 Gemmatales bacterium | reverse complement strand
GGTCGAGCACTTCGGGCAGTGCTGTCTGCATGCGGAAGCCGAGTTCGAATGAGTTGATCACACCTTCGACGGCCGGGTCGACGGCGTTGCGGGTGATCAGATCCTGGTTCATCTCGTTGAGCAGATCGAGTTGCCGGCGCTGGGCGCTGTCCGACAGGTACGGCTTGATGTTGCCGATCGACGCCCCGGCCAGCGACTGGCCCTGCTCGCCGATGCGCGTCGCCTGGAACGAAGCGGGCAGGAAGGCGTTGCCGTAATTCTGGGCACCGCCCTGGTTGGCCGGCGGGTTGATCGTCACGAAGCCGGGCAGGTTCTGGTTCTCCGTTCCCAGGCCATAGAGCATCCACGCGCCCATGGACGGACGGGTGAAGCGGAACTCACCGGTGTGCATCATCAGGAATGATTGCGGATGGTTCGGCACATTCGTGTGCATGCTGTTGATGATCGCCAGATCATCGGCATGTTTCCCCACATGCGGGAACAGTTCGGAGATCATCAGCCCGCTCTGGCCGGACGGCTTGAACTCGAACGGCGAGGCCAGCATCCCCTTGCTGTCGCTGTTGCCCTTCTTGAGCAGCGGCTTGTAGTCGAATGTGTCCAGATGCGACGGGCCGCCCTGCATGCACAGGAAGATGACATGCTTGGCCCTGGCCGGGAAGTGGGGCTGCTTCAGGATCATCGGGTTGGCGACCGTCGCGGCTGTGGCCTGCTGCTGGGCCAGGCCCGCCATCGCCATGTAGCCGAAGCCGCACGATGCGCTCTTGAGCATCTGCCGGCGGGAGAAGAGGTTGGCGTTCATGTTTCGATCGCTCCGAGGGTGGTGAGGGTGCACCGGAATCGAATGACTCAACGAATATAGCGGAACTCGGCCGAGGCGAGCATCGCCTGGACGAGGCTGGCCCACAAGTCGGCCGGTTTGGCGAAGTCGGCCTTCGCGTCAGTGAGATATTTCAACGCCCGTTCCTTGTCCTGCGACGAAGCGGGCCGTGAGTACAGCAGTCGATACGCATGGTCGATGCGCCCTGCATCATCCAGATCTTTCAAGGCAAGAAGGCGTGTCGTGGTCGAACGGGCCTGCTCGACGACGAACGGGCTGTTCATCAGGTACAGCGCCTGGGCGGGCACCGTCGTCTCTTCGCGCTGCGCGGTCACGATGTGTGGGTTGGCGACGTCGAAGAGGCTCAGCGATTCGGGCAACGGAGCCCCGCGCACGATACCGAGGTAGATGCTGCGGTTCGCCGTTTCGCCCGATGCACCCGCCGCCCCCTTCCTGCCGCCGGCGGAGGCCTTCGACCCCTTCGCGGGTGTCAGATCGAGCCTGCCGCTGACCGACAACAACGCATCGCGGAACGCTTCGGCATCCAGTCGGCGCTGGCCCATCCGCCAACGCAGGATGTTGTCCGGGTCGGCCTTGTATGCTGTAGCGTCGTGAGCGCTCGACAACTGGTAAGTGCGCGACAACACGAGATAGCGGATCATCGCTTTCTGCGACCATCCGTCGGCCATGAACTTCGTGGCCAGGTGATCGAGCAGTTCGGGATGGCTGGGCCGTTCGCCGAGGAAGCCGAAGTTGTCGGCCGACTTGACGATCCCCTGCCCGAACAGGTGCAGCCAGATCCGGTTGACGGCCACGCGGGCGGTCAGCGGGTTATCCTTCGACGTCATCCACTCGGCCAGTTCCAGTCGGCCGCTGCCTGTTTTGACCGGCTCGGGCGTCGTGCCGCTGGCGAGGGTTCCCACCTTCAGGAAGCCGGCACGCGGGACCGTTTCGCCAAGCTTCGTCGAATCGCCGCCGATGCAGACCTGGCTGTTCTTCGCGGTGCCGTCGCGCAGGCCCATCGCCTTGCCGCCATCGCTGAGTTCATGAAGCGCGGTAGCACCGGAACCCTTGTAATTCTTGCCGCTGTTGCCGAACATCATCTGCGAGCTTTCGAAGATGCCCGCCAGGCTGTAATACTCTTTGGTGGAAATCGGGTCGAATTTGTGGTCGTGGCAGCGGGCACACATCACGCTCATCGACAGGACCGAACGCGAGGCCACGTCGATCTGGTCGCCGATAAGGTCGTACTTGTAGTCGGGGTTGTTCTGCGCCCGCGGCTTGGAGGTCAGCGCCATCAGCGAGGTGGCGATCAGCAGTTCATCCTTCATCGCCGGGGTGGACGACGGCAGCAGGTCGCCGGCGATTTGTTCCTTGATGAAGCGGTCGTACGGGCGGTCCTCATTGGTTGCCTTGATCACGTAGTCGCGGTAGCGCCATGCTTCGGGGAACGGCAGATTGTCCGCATTGCCGTTCGACTCGGCGTAGCGGGCGATATCCAGCCAGTACCGGCCCCAGCGTTCGCCGAACTGCGGCGAGGCCAGCAGTTTGTCGATGAGACTTTCAATCGCGCGGGGACTGCTGTCCGCCAGCGCGGCATCAAGATCCGCCACGCTCGGCGGCAGGCCGATCAGGTCGAAGTAAATCCGGCGGATCAACGTTTCGCGGTCGGCGTCATCGACTGGCTTGAGCTTCTTCGCTTCAAGGGCCGCGAGGATGAAGCGATCGGCATCGTTCTTCGCCCAGCGACTGTCAGTCACTTTCGGTGCCGGGGCATTCCGGACGGGCAGGAACGACCAGAACGACTTGGCTTCCTCCATGCTCAGCTTCTTGTAGCTGGTCTGTACGCCGGTGCGCGGGTCCGGGGCCCCGATCGCGATCCATCGTTCGAAGTCGGCGATGACGTGGGCCGGCAGCGGCTTGGCTGGCGGCATCTTCAGTTTGTCGTGCTTAAGTGACTTGAGCAGCAGGCTTTCCGCCGGCTTGCCGGGGACGACGGCCGGGCCATTGTCCCCGCCTTGAAGAATGCCGTCGCGTGAATCGAGCAGCAGGCCACCCTTCAATTTGGTTGCCT
>JBBQII010000628.1:0-2891 GCA_038324795.1 Gemmatales bacterium | reverse complement strand
GTCTTTCGGCGTGAAGTCTTCCGCTTCGGCAATTAGTCGTACCGGTTTCGGCTGCGCTAGTCCGGGGGACAGCGTGGCAAGAACTGCAAGAAGCGACAGTAGAAGTTTCATGGCAATGAGGCATCCGGGGGTGAGAGTTGCCCCGAATCATAGGCGATGCCGCAAGCAGATGCAACAACGCAAACGCATAAGCCCCGCGGGGGCGGGGCTGTTTAGCGATCAACGTTGTGACGTCACTGACGACTTCACACCGAAAGTTTCAACAAACGCGGTTGCAGGCTGGCCTTCACCCGCTTGCGGGCCGGGCGAACGTGCGTCTGCAGCATCGTCCAGATGCCGGGCCGCGCCACGAGGCGTTCGACGAACGCACGCTGGGCAATCTCGGCTGCTTCATCACGGGTCAGGGGGATGGATTGCGACTTCATGGGGAGCGTCCTACCTTTCATGGTTTCATCTGTACGACGAGTGGTGGCGTTCCGCCTATTCTAAGATCAGGATTCTCACCGCTCGGCGGACAGCAGTTGCGAATTTCGTGCCACAAATCTTGCTATCCGGTTCAATCCCTCGTCAACACACGAACCCTAGAACACGATTGCGACCCGTGCGCTAATTTCTTTTGCAGCCTTCGTCCGTACACTGCCCCAGAGGAAACCACCCACCTTCTCCCGAAGAATCCATGAGCAAGCGATTTCAGGTCTTCATCACCGATTTCATCAACGACACGCTCGAACCGGAGAAGCGCATTCTCGGCGATATCGCCGACATCACCGCTCTCGACGCCTTTTCGGAAGACGATCTGGCGGGCAGAATTGAGCAGGCGGATGCCGTCATGCTGTATCACAATCTCTCATTAACGAAGCAGACGATCGAGTCGCTGAAGCACTGCAAGTTGATCGTCCGCTGCGGCGTGGGGTTCGACAACGTCGACTGCAAGTTGGCCCGCACACGCGGCATGCCGGTCGCCAACGTGCCGGACTACGGCACCGAGGAAGTGGCCGACGCCGCCATCGGCTTGATGCTGTCGCTGACGCGCGGCATCACTCCCCTCAACACGCTGCTTCAGGATGACGCCACAGCAGCGTGGACCTACCGCCATGTCGCCCCGCTGCAACGACTGCGCGGGCGCTTGTTCGGCATGGTGGGTCTGGGTCGCATCGGTATCGCGACCGCGCTGCGGGCCAAAGCCTTCGGCATGGATGTCGCTTTCTACGACCCATATCTGTCCGACGGTGCGGACAAGGCGCTGGGCATCCGCCGGGTCGATACGCTCGATCAGCTTCTGGAAAACGCCTATGTTGTCAGTGTGCATTGCCCGCTGACGCCGGAGAGCAAGGGGATGATCAACGCGACGACGATCGCCCGCATGCCGCGCGGGTCGTACCTCGTGAATACCGCGCGCGGCGCGGTCGTTGATACATCGGCGATTCCCGATGCGATTGCCTCCGGCCACCTCGCGGGGGCCGGCATCGACGTGCTGGCGATCGAACCGCCCGAGGCCGACGACCCGCTGATCAGCGCCTGGCGCGACCCGAAGCATCTCGCCCACCATCGCGTGATCATCAATCCGCACTCGGCCTTCTATGCCGAGGAAGGCCTGCTCGATATGCGCGTCAAAGGGTCGCAGGCCTGCCGCAAGGCGCTGCTCGGTCTTCCTCTCCTCAATGTGGTGAACTGACATGCTCGACGCGGCGAAAACCAACTGGGTCATCGACGTTACCGACGAGAACTTCGAACAGGAAGTCGTCGAACGCTCGAAGACCACGCCCGTCGTCCTCGACTTCTGGGCCCCCTGGTGTGGACCATGCAAGACGTTGACCCCCGTTCTGGAGAAAGCCACCGCCGCCAAGGGCGGCGCGTATGTGCTGGCCAAGGTCAACATCGACGAAGCGCAGAACCTGGCCCAGTACTTCGGCATCGAAGGTGTCCCGACAGTCCACGCGATCAGGGACAGCCAGTTCATCCAGGGCTTCACCGGCATCCCCACGGAAGAACAGATCAAGGACTTCTTCGATCAGGTGCTTCCCAGCGCTGCCGACAATGCCGTCAAAGAGGCCGGCAACCTCGAAGCAATCTCCCCCGATGAAGCCGAAGCGGTCTACCGCAAGACGCTGGAAACCGACAGCGAAAGCGAAAGCGCCCGGCTTGGCCTCGGCCGGATTCTCGTCGCGAAGAAGCAGTATGCCGAAGCGCTCACCGTGCTGGAACCGATCAGCACCTATGGCGATTCGGGCAACGAAACGGAACGCCTGCGCAAGACCTGTGAACTGCACGGCGGCCCCGCCCCGGTCGGCGACGTACCGACGCTGACAGCGAAGATCGCCAAAGATCAGGAAAACGCCCGTCTGCGCTATGATCTCGGGTACGCGCTGGCCCGGCAGGAGAAGTACCCGGAAGCACTCGAGACCCTGATCAGTGCCGCGGAACTTGACAAACCGTTGGCCAAGAACGAAGTACGTGAGTTGATGGTGACGATCTTCACCATCATCGGCGTCCGCAGCGAAGTCTCGGACGAGTATCGTTCGCGCCTGCAATCGCTGCTGTACTGAGCCGCGACACATACGAGCGCATTCGGGAGCTTCCCCGATGGTGTACCTTATCGCAATGCTTTCGCTGGCCAATCCAGCCCCGGCCGCGCCGCTGCCGGCCGACGTGCGCGACGCCCTGACTCAGCTTGATCATCCCCAGTTCCGCGTGCGCAGTAAGGCGGCACGTACGGTGGTCGCCGCCGGGTCGATCGTCATCGATCCGTTGCGGAAGCTGGCCGAGGATGGCACCGTCGAAGCGGCCGACCGCGCACTGAAGATCCTCGAAGAACTGGCCGCGAAGCCAGGCACCGAGTCGGCCGCGCATGATGCCCTGTACCGCCTGGCGACAGGCGAATCACTGGCGCG
>JBBQII010000627.1:0-2894 GCA_038324795.1 Gemmatales bacterium | reverse complement strand
CTGTGGTCAAAATGAACAACTGCATGCCTGCCTTCAACTGAGTACGAACGGCATCGCTCAAAATTGAGCGGTATTGCGGCCAACCGTGCACGTACTCCGCGTGAAGCATCCATTCCTCATTAAATCTTCGCTGACCGCTGCAAGGCACACAACTTGCAGCGTTAAAGCATGGATTCCATCGCCCGAAGGCGCTGCGATTGCAGCAGAGAGGTGATTCATGCGTCGATTTATGGTGATCGCCCTGCTCGTCAGTGGTCTGGCCCTCATTGAAGCGAACAACTCGAATGCCCAGTATTTCGGAGTCGGCGCCGGTCGGCCCGGTGTCGGCGTGGGTGCTGGCAGTTATCCCTACTACAGCTATCCTGCCACCACGTACTACAGCTATCCGAACTACAGCTATGGCTACGTCCCCACGACCCGCTACTACTCGTCGGGCTATTATGCCCCGAATCGTGCCTACTACGGAAACCGTGGCTACTACAACGGCGGCGGTCGGACATGGGGCGGCGGCGTGTTTATCGGAGGTGGCGGCCGCGGCGGCTGGCGTCGTTAGGCAGCTGAAGCAGTCAACGAGGCCGTGACTCTGTCCCCGGCGTTACCCATACGCCGGGCAGAGTCATGGCCTTGCGGTGCGCTGAGTTTGTCCGGGAATCCGATTATGGATGGTTTTCTCTGGACAGCCTGCGTAAAATGGTACAACGTGAACAACGAATAACCCGGAAGACATATTCTCCCGGCACATGTACCTTGGGCGTCCCGCCCGTAATCGTGGAAGGAGTTTCGTCCATGAGTCAGTATCTGACAGACGGCTACTACGGACAATCGGCGGCCGATGCACCGGTGAACGAACGCGTGGCGTTCATCCGCCGCACGTACCTGCACCTGTGCGGGGCGGTTCTGCTGTTCGCCGGAATGACGGCTCTGTTGCTTCAGGCCGGTGCCGGCATCGCGATGTTCAAAATGATGTCGTCCATCGGCACTGCCGCGTGGATCGGCATGATGGTCGTCTTCATCGGCGGCAGCATTGGTGCCCAGTACATGGCACGCTCTGATTCGTCGCCTGCTATCCAGTACCTGGGATTGGGTCTCTTCGTCGGTCTGTACACGATCATGTTTCTGCCGATCCTGACGCTGTGCACCACGATCCCGCAGTTCAAGCACATTCCGCAGCAGGCGGGCCTGATGACGCTGATCGTCTTTGGCGGCCTGTCGGCGGTTGTGTTTGTCTCGAAGCGAGACTTCTCGTTCCTGGGCTATGCACTGCCGGTATTGGCACTCATCGCGCTGGGGCTGATCATCACCTCGGTGGTCTTCGGTTTCTCGCTGGGCATCTGGTTCAGCGTGGGGATGATCGCCCTGATGTGCGGCTACGTGCTGTACGATACCTCCAATGTGTTGCACCACTACGACACCCGTTCGCACGTGGCCGCATCGCTGGCCCTGTTCAGCACCTTGGCGACGCTGTTCTACTACATCGTCCGCCTGATGATGCAGCTGTCATCGTCGAACGACTGATACGGTGAGTGAAAACTTCTGGCAGGTCGGCGATCAGGCTACTGATCGCCGACCTGTTTTCGTTTGCGGTCAATCGTTTCACTGCGAGTGCACCACAATTCGACACCCCCGATTGAGCCTGAGCGTGTGCGGGGGCGGCACACCGAACCCACGCGCGCTCGGGCTCTGTTGGCAACCTGCGGGCAAATTGTCCGCCCGCTTCATCAGTTTCGCATATCCTGACAGCGAAACTCTCCAGCGAGGGATGCCTGTCATGCTCCGTGAAGTCAGCGATCTGCACGTTTACCCGTTGACCGACCAGATGCTCGATGCCGCGCCGACCCCGGCCCGCATCGACGGCATTGTCGTCGGCACGCTGCATGGTTTCAGTGATGCCGGGCAACCGCTGGTTGCCTTCCCGGGCCGGATGCCGACGCCCGCACGCTCCACGGTGGCGATCACCCCGGAGGACGAAGGCCGGGACGTCGCCCTGATGTTCGAAGCGGGTGACGCCTCGCGGCCGATCATCATGGGATTGATTCATCATCCGGTGCCGCTCGCCGAAGTGAAGCAGGACCAGAAGCGAATTGTTCTGGCCGCCGAGGAAGAGATCGAACTTCGCTGCGGCAAGTCGAGCATCACGCTCACCAAAGCGGGCAAGGTGATCATCCGCGGCGATTATCTTTTGAGCCGATCGAGCGGCGTGAACCGCATCAAGGGCGGTTCGGTGCAGATCAACTGATCGGCTTGCGGCGTCGCGACAAAGGGAACCCATGAAACTCATCAACGCCACTTGGATGCCAGCCGGCTACACGATGGGCTTGGACAAGGACGGACGCGAATCGGTCGTGGTCGTGGTCAAAGGCACGTTCTTGTTTCCGCGGCGCGAGCACGAAGAACCGTTGCTCGCGCCCCAGCAAGTCGAACTGGTGACAGCCGATCTGTTTACGGGCGAACCGGGCTTTTCGGCCCCGCTTTACGAATGCGACTATGCGCCCCGAAAGGTTCGTTGCGACGTGCTGCTCAATGGAAGCGCCTACGCGCCGGGCGGCCGGCCGGCCGAGCGCGTCACCGTTAAGCTGCGCGTTGGCAGTTGGAGCAAATCGTTCGACGTGGTTGGCAAGCGCACCTGGCGAGGCGGCTTGCTCGGATTATCAGTCAGCCCCATCGAACCATTTGCCGTCCAAGCGATTTCTTACAACGTCGCGTTTGGCGGAACGGACAAGTCGAACCCCGATCCCGCCAAGCAAAAATCGTATGTGTTCAACTCATTCGGCATTGGCTACAACGACAACTCGAATCCGCAGTCGGCAGTTGGCCAGCCGCTGCCGCATACCGAGGAAACCGGCAAGCCGGTGAACAATCCCAAAGGCAGCTACAAGCCGATGGCGTTCGGCCCC
>JBBQII010000626.1:0-2912 GCA_038324795.1 Gemmatales bacterium | reverse complement strand
ACCGAGAGCAAACCGGCACAGGTCATCACCCGGGCATCATCATCACACGCGGTCACCCAGGCCTGCACGGTTACTTCCGCATCGGTCGGGAGCACTTGGCCGCGGTAGACCCAGCGGTGCGGTTTAACGGCGGCGGGCATGCGCACCTCGTCGAAGCCGACACCCCGGCGAGTCGCCGCCAGGTGCCGCGCCAACTGCGTGAACGATTCCAGCCCCAGCGACCCGGGCCAGACGGGGTCCTGGTGAAAGTGGGCCTTGAAGAACCATGCCGATGGATCGACACGAATACTTCCTTCGATGGCCCCCTGCCCCGCCGGGCCGCCATCGGCCACGAACCATGTTATCTTATCGACCATGCGCAGCATCGCCGCGGGGTATGGTGATTCGGCCGGGAATTTCCCGATCGCCGCAACGGTGGGCGGCTTCAACAGGTTTGCTTCACGCAGGCCGACCTGGTTGACCAACGCCTGTTTCGTGAAGAAGCCGAAGTAGGTATCGCCCGTGTAGATCGGCCCGCTCGCATCGCTCACTTCGTAGTCGTAGTGCTGGATGACCATCCCGGCTGAATTCGACACGCGCGTCAGTGTCACCGCGATGGAAAGCATGCCGACATCGGGCCGCACCGGCCGATGCTGCACCGCCTTGCCGCCCAGATTGCGGAACGACATATCGACGGGACTGGTCAGCGCCGAACCGACATAGGCCGCCAGCCAGCCGCACGGCTGCAGCGCTACTTCCAACAGCACGCAGAACGGCATTTCGGCGTTGCGGTCGAAGTACCATTCTTCCGCGGGCACATCGTATTCGGCCACAATCCGCCCGCCCGCCTGCATCTTCCACTGCTCCGCTTCGATCCGCATGATGCGATCGAGAAACTGGAACGGCGGTCCCGGTAGCCGGGCGATGACGCGCTCGTCGTCGAAGATACGGTACGGTTCGCCGAACGCCTCGGATGGCTTACCGATCGCGAAGGCGGTGATGCGGTCGCGATCGAACATCGGCATCAGTTCCGACGACCACATTGAATCGATCGCTTCCCTGCTCAGGCCGGTCAGCCGCAGCGACATGTTCGTCATCTCGACAATCGGCCGGCCATCGGCATACATCAACGCATCAGCTATCGCGAATGGCTCCGGCCCGTAGCCGAGCTCCTTGATCGTCACCTCGTAGGCGGCGATGCGTGTCTCGGCGGTTACCTGCCCGCGGCATTTCAGCTTGCTGGCGATGCCGGGGACCGGCTCGCTGATGACCTGTCCCTCTTCACCGACCCAGCCCATGCGCATCAGGAAGACGCGCAGCGTGTGCAGGCAGCACTCGTACATCAGCGTGCCGGGCATTACCATGTCGTCGACGAAGTGACAGGTCAGGAACCAGTCGTCCGCGTGAATGTCCGCCTCCGCGCGAATCAGGCCGAGGCCAAAACGCCCGCCGGTCGGGTCGATCTCGACGACGCGGTCGATCAACTTGAGCATG
The DNA here is from genome assembly GCA_038324795.1 of Gemmatales bacterium. Lineage (GTDB taxonomy): Bacteria > Planctomycetota > Planctomycetia > Gemmatales > Gemmataceae > JAIOQJ01. Next base: position 1,439 of record JBBQII010000626.1, on the reverse strand, counting down.
CCGCCGGGCAGGCGTTGCGGGTTTCGCAACCTCAGCGATGCAAACGCGGAACCGAACGCGTCGACCAGGTCGCCCTCCCGCAATGCGTTGACCTGCTCCGCGGAGAGTGTTTCGCGAATCATCGGGGCCGGAACGTACCAGTCGTCAGGCAGCTTGCCGGGCATCGGCCGTCGATCGAGTTCCGTCTGCACGATTCCCTTGCCGCCGGCCAGTGCCTCGGCACTGAAGAAGCCGGCACAGCCATCGGTCATCGACAGCAGCGGCCTGCCGTTCACGGTTCCCTCAAAGCGGAAGCGGAACAGGTGCGTAACGCCCTGCCGGAAGAAATGGTCGATCAGGATGTCGTAGCGGATGGTTTCGCCCGCGATCGGCAGCGGACCATGCAGTGTGATCGATGCGTCGAGCAACCGGTAGGCCGCGAGGCCGCGCGTGATGAAGTCGATGCCGAGAAAGCCGGACAGAAACAGGTCGGCCTGACCCGCTTCGACGGCTACGCAGGTCGGGATGCGCCCGGCATCCAGGTACCAGCGGTCCGGATGAACGACATGCTCGGTGATGACCCGGCCGCCGCCCATCGACAGCGGTTCGCCGTCGATGCGCAGGATGCGATCAACGAGCATGAGCGGGCCATCGGGCAACCGCACGCGCGTGGGAAACGTGTCAATCTCGGCATAGCGGAGCCCCAGCACGTTGCCGATGCGCCCGACCGCGAATTCGAAACAGTCATCGAGCGACAGCGAACGCGGGACATCGTCCGCCGCTTGTGGCAATTCCTCAGCCGGTTGCGGCATTGCACCGCTCTGCAGCAGTCGCGTCTGCAACGCAATCGTTTCACTCAGACGATCAAACGTGGACGTGGTGAACCGTAGAAACGCCTCGTGCGCCTGCCCGGTCGCTTCATAGATCCGCGATGCATCAACAAATGTTGTTGGAGTGTCCAAAATCACAGGCATCGGCAACGGCTCCAGGCGCGGAACAAATGGCCGGACGGGAATGGAAATCTTCGGCCCTTCAGCCGTTTGCGGCGTCGCCCCACCCCGCCCATACAGTGGCCCCGGATTGATCTGATGCCCAAAGAAATGCAACCGTCCCAGCGCCGCGAGAAGCGTTCCCAAAGGGGAAGCGTTCTTCACGACAAGCGGTACTACCTCATGCGGTCGGCCATTCAGAATGCGCCCGATCATCCGGGAACACGAGGCACCGGGGCCGATCTCGACGAACGTCCGCACCCCATCGGCGTAGGCACGTTCGATCACGCGCGGGAAGTCGATGCGATGCAGAACCGCCGCGGTGATCGCGTCGGCACAGTGGTCAGAACAAAGATCGTACGGCTCGCCTGTCGCACCGCGGAACCAGGTCACACCCGGCACGGGCGGTTCCGGCAGGTGCTGAAGTTTCCAGTGGGAGCCAAGCGCCGGCTGTGCCGCGTCGCCGGGGGC